>CAZODB010000331.1:0-1530 GCA_964578425.1 uncultured Herbinix sp. | reverse complement strand
CATCCCATTCCTAAACATAATTAGTATATCTTCCTTATTATATACTGTAATAAGGTCTACAAGGCTACTCCAAAGCTCCATATCAAATTTATTAATTAACTGCTCCTGTTTGTCTATATCCTTGATAAATGCTTTCAGTATTTCCATACTAGCCTTTTTACTATCTATCTTTTTTTGCCACCTCATCATATTCAGCTTTTTTATTTGTATATCTTTCTACTAGCTCATTATAGCGTTTCTGGTATTTTTCTTGGTCTTGTGCTGTGTGAGCATTTTCATTAATACGGCTTTGTACCATATCCACTAACATCCCTAATTCTTCTTCCAAAATAGAAAGCTGATGTTCCAAATCCCCGGTGTTACAAATGGTCTGACAAACCAATTCCACATTGGCAATAACCTCTTCCTTTTCTGATATCAACTGATTAACTGCTGATATAAAAGCTTGCTTGACTTCTTCTTCAGTTAGATGCGGTGTTTCACATTTCTTCTCATTATTGAATTTGTGATTGCAGCGATAAATCACTCTTCGGTACTTACTGTTAGAGTGCCACACCTTAGCACCATACCAACTGCCACATTCTCTACATTTGATTTTTGATGCAAATAGTCCATCGCCACTATATCTGTTCTTTCCACTGGCTCGTCTCATAATCTCTGCCTGTACCAAATCAAATGTGGCTGGGTCAATTATTGCCGCATGATTGTTTTCCACATAATATTGAGGTACTTCACCTTCGTTCTTTTTCATCTTCTTGCTAAGAAAATCTACTGTGTAAGATTTTTGTAAAAGTGCATCTCCTTTATATTTTTCGTTTCTTAGAATACTTTCTACGGTCTTTGCATGCCACTTTTTTTGTCCTCCAGGTGTTCCAGCTCCAATTTCCATTAGCCTAAGAGAAATTGTATAATAGGACAGCCCTTCAAGAAAACATTTATAAATATATCTTACTGTTTTAGCTTGTTCTTCATTTATTACAAATCCACCATTCTCTTAAATCCTTCACGGCGTTTGGTGTTTGTAGCTGTGATACCTTCATCACTATACATTCCTACAAATTCCCAATCGTCTCGGCTTTGGATAAATTTCGAATAATAATCCATCTGTGCCTCATAACTGCTCTGCTGTTCTTCCAAATCCGTTGATACTCTAGCACTATGTGACTAGTAACATAACGCTAGTTATGTGCTGAGTTTTTGAAAAAGGCTTGAATTGCTATTAATATAGTAAATTCAAGCCTTTGTTGTTAAATTTCATCAGATAATAAAGAGGTTCGCTTATCTGGCATTCTTAAGGAAATCTGGCATATCATCGTTCTTATCAATTATATTTTTACCAGTCTTTGGTACAATAATTACATGGGATGAGGTAAAGGCTATTGGAAATAAATGATTTGAAAGATTTTGTTACAGAGGCAATGAGTAATAGGAGTTGCATGAATAAAAGTAAGTATACAACTGAATCTGAGCCTTGTAAGTACATTACTTTTACCACTTTCGTTTTTGCCAATTATTGTAGTTACTCTCGGT
>CAZODB010000330.1:0-1541 GCA_964578425.1 uncultured Herbinix sp. | reverse complement strand
AAGGTAAAATCAGGATTATTTTTTATTACAATTCCTTGTATACCATTACTTAATTCAACTACAGTACCATCTGGAAAAATAGCAACACTCTTTGTAAAGTTGTCTATAACCTTAAAATCATATAACTTGCCACCATCTCCCATCAAATATTCCACTGTCTCTGATGCAGAAAAAGCCTTACGATAAGACCTGTCTGTTGTCATTGCATCATAGGTGTCAGCTACTGCTATAACTTTACTAAAAGAGGAAATATCATTACACTTTAATCCCCTTGGATATCCCGAACCATCACACCTTTCATGATGATCTAATACTGCAACTTTCGTCAAACCACTTATGCTATTAAAACCTTTTATCATCTTGTAACCTTGATTAGGGTGGTTCCTGATGATACTATATTCATCATCAGTTAACTTTTCCTTTTTATCTAAAATCGATGCAGGTATGTACTTCTTACCAATATCATGAAGCATACCCACTGTAGCAACTTGTATTAATTCGTCTTTATTATAATTAAGCCTAGATCCTATGTAAGTAGATATTACCCCTACATTAACGCAGTGAGAATATGTATACTTGTGATAGTCATATAATTGGTGCATAGAAAGCATGACATCTTGATTATCTATAATATTATCTACTATATCTGCAACAATTGGTTTTATATCAGACACACTGCCATCATGTTCAGCAATACTCTCCAAACAATTAGCAGCTTTTATTTTTACCCTTTCATCTATAATTTCTTCAATATAAATCCCTTCGGAAATATCATCTTCTACATACACCCCTTTATATCCCAAAGATTTTAACCTTTTTATCATGTTATCTGTTAGTTTGTAATCTTTATGCAAGAGAACGGAACCGTTATAATCATACAAAGATTTAGCCAAATAGGTTCCTGTTTCGATATTATCAATTGAAACAAATCGCATATTAAAACCTCCAATAATTTCATTTGATTAAATATAGAACTAGACATATTATAGCATGTTTAGTCAAACTTTAATACGGTAAAATGTTATTTTGTTTTATTTTACTAATATCAACCAAATAAAATGTAACTGGATTCTAAAGAATAGCATATGATATATAATATCAATATGTTTGGGCAGATCTTATGGATGATAATAATAGATATAAAATAACAAGTGAAGATTATTTTGACCTAATAATAGAATATCATAATAATCTTGATATTTTACGTAACCTTTCAGCAAATTCTTCTTACAATATTCTTGATGATAAATATGCAATCGTTTATACACCGCTAAATGGTAACATAGAAAATGCTTATTACTTGTTTGGTTATAACTCACTACCTGATTGCAGCGGACTTATGTCTATAATAAACGAAAACTATACTGAAATTATGCCTGAATTTAATCTAGACCCCTCTGGTATTCTTTCCGTTAAGAGTAGCACATCATATGACTTAGATGGTGAGGGCGTCTTAATTGGAATCATTGATACAGGTGTTGATTATATGAATCGCACTTTACTATATCCAGACAAAACATCCCGAATCGTCTCGATTTGGT
>CAZODB010000329.1:0-1542 GCA_964578425.1 uncultured Herbinix sp. | reverse complement strand
ATTAAATATGAAAGTAATGTTAAACTTAATATAGAATCATAGAGATTGCTGTGGTACTATTAGTATAGAGCTATTAATAACATAAGAATAAACATTTAGATATATTAAAAACTTACTGATAAGGGGTGTTTGCATGGATTTTGTTTTGAATAAAGATATGTTGAAAAATGTTGAACAAGTAGAGGATAAATTTTTAGTAGATGGCTCATTATTCTACCATGAGGAAGAAGCCTATACTGGAGTAAACAAGATTGCCAAGAAGGTTATGCATGATATCGAGATGGTATTTGGATATGAAGTTTACGCAACTAATAACAGAAGGCATCTTGGGAAATATGTTGTTATTTATGGAACTATGGATCGTAGCCCGATACTGGGTGAGCTTGATGAAAGAAAGCTTATTAATCTAGAAGAGATTAGAGGAAAAAGAGAGGTGTATTTATTTCAGGTAGTTAGTAATCCCTTTGAGGGTGTTGAATCGGCCTTAGTAATCGCTGGAAGCGATAAGCGAGGAACTATATACGGACTCTTTCACCTGTCAGAGTTACTTGAAGTTTCACCTCTTGTGGACTGGTGTGGTATTAAACCACAAAGAAAAGACATGGTAACATTGAAAGCTGATATGAAATATATATCTAAGGAGCCTTCTGTTCGTTACAGAGGATTTTTTATTAATGATGAATGGCCTGCATTTGGTAATTGGACTAATAAGCGATTTGGCGGATTTAATGCGAAGATGTATGAGCATGTGTTTGAGCTCTTACTGAGACTAAAGGGTAATTATATGTGGCCGGCTATGTGGTCAGCACGTTTTAGCGAAGACGGTCCTGGGCTTTTGAATGCAGAGCTAGCAGATGAATATGGTATCGTTATGGGAGCCTCTCATCACGAACCATGTTTGCGTAACGGAGAGGAATATAAGTATCTTCGGGGGAAAGATTCAATCTATGGTGATGCCTGGAATTTCATATCCAATAGAGAAGGAATTACCCGATTCTGGGAGGATGGTCTTAAGCGTAGTGGTTTATTCGAAAATGTTATTACAGTGGGTATGCGGGGTGAGGCTGATACGGCAATTATGGGTGAAAAAGCCACACTGGCTGATAATATTAATTTGCTAAGAGATGTACTAAGGACTCAAAACCAGCTAATAAAAGATAATGTCAATAAAAATCTAGATGATGTCCCAAGAATGTTGGCCTTATATAAGGAGGTAGAGCCCTTCTTCTATGGTGATAAGGACACACCGGGCTTAATGGGTTGTGAAGAGCTTGAGAATGTAATTCTTATGCTTTGTGATGATAATCACGGCAACCTACGAACACTGCCGACTAAGGAAATGCGAAGCCATAAGGGTGGTTACGGCATGTATTATCATTTTGACTATCATGGAGCTCCGATATCCTATGAATGGGTTAATAGTTCCTACCTTCCGAAAATCTGGGAGCAAATGAGTATGGCTTATGACTTTGGTGTCCGTGATCTATGGATAGTAAATGTAGGTGATATAAGTACTCAGGAATTCCCCCTGTCATATTTCCT
>CAZODB010000328.1:0-1552 GCA_964578425.1 uncultured Herbinix sp. | reverse complement strand
AGTGGCTTATCTCTGATAAAATATATTGAGGTGTAAGTTGATATGAAGTCGAAATTATATTTAGTAGCCTCCATGCTTATCTTTGGTAGCATAGGCTTAATAGTAAGGAATATACCTTTAGCCTCTTCCCAGATAGCTTTGATAAGGGGAGTCATAGGAAGCTTGGTTTTATTAATAGCAGGGCTTATTATGAAGAAGAGACCATCTCTTAAGGCGATTAAAAAGAATTTTACATATTTATTGCTATCCGGAGCGGCTTTGGGCTTTAACTGGATACTTTTGTTTGAGGCCTATAGAAATACAACTATTACCAAGGCTACCTTAAGTTATTATATAGCACCTCTTATAGTGGTATTTCTATCACCATATATATTGAAGGAAAGGATAACCCTTAAAAAGGCTCTAAGTATCCTGGCTGCAATGAGCGGAATGTTATTGGTGGTATGGACAGGAGGGGATGGAGGTCTATATAGTGAGGAACTGTTTGGGATTGGATTTGGATTAGGAGCTGCGCTACTATATGCTATGGTAATAATCCTTAATAAGCTGATTAAAGATATGAGTGGATTAGAGACGACCATCATACAGCTTGCTTTTGCCACTATAATTTTAATTCCCTATGTTCTATCACAGGGTTCAATCGATTTTGGCATACTGGGTAGCGATGAGATAATCAAGTTAATTCTTGTGGGACTACTTAATACAGGTGTGGCCTATCTGCTTTATTTTACATCGGTACAGAAGCTGGAGAGTCAGACCGTTGCGGTCTTAAGCTATATAGATCCCGTGTCAGCCGTGCTTATGTCAGCCATATTTATTGGTGAGAAAGTCAGTGTTTTGCAGCTGCTTGGAGGGGTACTTATTCTAGGCGGAGCTTTCATAAGTGGAAGAAAAGAGGGTTAAATTCGATCTAAGAGTTCTTGATTTATAATATCAATAATAACCTCATCAATCCTGGTGTCCCTAAAATACTCCTCAGCTTGTTTTGCTTGTGCTACCAGCATGGGAAGGCCTGTAACTGCAAGGATACCGAGGTTTTTTGCCTGCTTTGTAAGCTTCGTCTCTATGGGATTAAAGATAACGTCAACTACAGCCATGGACTGTGTAAATCTTGATAGGTCTAGGGGTGAAGCCTCCGTATGGGGAAACATGCCTACTGGTGTAGTGTTTATAATAACCTGGGCGTTACTGTGTATGTCATAGCACTCCTCATAGGAGATTTCCTTTTCTCCCATGGGGCTTCTACTGACAGTATAGATTTCTTCTGCCCCTAGCTTCTCTAGCACCACCCACGCAGTCTTTGAGGTACCACCTGCTCCTAGGATCAGGCATTTTTTTTGCTCTACTTTAATATTATTACTTTGGAAAAGATATAAGAGTCCATAAAAGTCAGTATTATAGCCTGTAAGCTTGCCCTTATTATTAATTATGGTATTGACAGCCCCGATTTTTCTTGCCAGCGGATCTATATAGTCCAGATATGGAATGACCTTTTCTTTATAGGGTATCGTTACGTTTATTCCGGCAAACTTCTTCTCTTTCATGAACAAGT
>CAZODB010000327.1:0-1552 GCA_964578425.1 uncultured Herbinix sp. | reverse complement strand
TAAATCAAAAGCTACACGTCCTCTTCATCTGTATTATTAGTCAAGGTTTATTCTAGTATATATAAGCTCTTCTAGATTAATCACCTTATAAATATAATAAATATAAAACTAATTAAAACAATCAATCATCTGGAAATTCCAATGTAATATTACCAAGCTTAACACTTCTAAAATCATCAAGTAGAATCCCAGCAGCTCTGTCGATGTCAGGCTCTCCACCCTTCATAAGGCAGGATCGAACAAGAGCTATTTTCTCTAGAGTACTAACACAATCCTTTAGCTCTTCTATTTTATCCGAATCCTCGATACTATATCGTTTATTGATGGCATTAGGATAATGTTTACTAAGAAACAAAATAAGCTCCAAGGATAGCTCCGTCATTTGAACAATATCGTCATTTATAGAACCTATATAAGCCAGACGTACACCTGCATTTGGATCCTCAAATTTAGGCCACAATATACCTGGGGTATCAAGAAGCTCTATCTTATTGCTCAGTCTTATCCACTGCTTACCTTTTGTTACACCAGGCTTGTTACCGGTTTTTGTAGATGCCTTGCCCACGAAGCTGTTTATAAATGTGGATTTGCCCACATTAGGTATTCCCACTACCATGGCACGAACGGGCCTGTTAATGATGCCACGTTTTCTATCTCTTTCGATTTTAGCAGCACAGGCCTTATATACTATATCCTTAATTTGCTTGATTCCTTGGCCATTTCTTGAATTGATTAATGCAGTATGGTAGCCCAAGTTCTCAAAATGACTTTTCCAAAGCTCATTATATTTTGAATCCGCCATATCATATTTATTCAACAAAATAACCCTGGCTTTATTTGCTGCTAAGCTATCTATTTCGGGGTTTTTGCTTGATAATGGAATTCTTGCATCTACCAATTCAATAACTACATCTATTAATTTTATATTCTCCTGCATCATACGCTTAGCCTTAGCCATATGACCGGGATACCATTGTAGGTTCATATCTTCTCCATTCTTATCAAAATCTTATGGACTCATATTCAAGTAAGCTCTAGCCTACTTGGGCATCGACTTTGTGTCTGTTTAATCTTCCACTGTGTCCTTTAGGTTAAGCTTGCTGACAAAATTAAAGGGTGACAAACGTAAGGCCGCCTTTCCTATAATTTCATCCTTAGTTATATTTCCTATACTGGCAAACCGACTGTCTTCACTGCTGTTGCGGTTATCACCCAAGACAAAATATTCATTATCCTCTAGTGTTATCTCTTCACTTGCTAGCCCATAATTTATCATTTCATCCACCAGCACATTATCTTCCACTATTGTATTGTCTATATAGATACTTCCATCCTTTATATATATAGTTTCACCAGGAAGTCCAATAATACGCTTAATATTATAAAAACTGTGTTCTCTACCACTTTGCTTAAATACAATTACATCATAGCGTTTTGGTTCTGACACTCTATATACAAGCTTGTTTATAATGATTGGATCATTGGCAGCAAGGGTATTTTCCATTGAGTTACCTATAACATTAGTTTTTTCAATGCAATAATAAACAATAAA
>CAZODB010000326.1:0-1573 GCA_964578425.1 uncultured Herbinix sp. | reverse complement strand
TCCCATAAGATTGCATCCGACGGGCAAGCCTTTACACATTTCCCACATTTGATACAATCTTCATTAGTCACCATATAGGACCTTTTATTAAATTTAGAGAGGATAGATAGTAGAGTCCCATAGGGGCAAAGATACCTATGCCAAAACTCTGGTTTATAGAATATTGTAATTATTACTCCTAAGCCAAATAATACAGGTAAAACAGGGAGCTTTTTCCCAGTTATGAAGACTATAATCATAGTTCCTAAAAATAGTACTAGTATTCCATATCTAATCCAGGGTTTCTTATAAGCTTCTGAAACAGACTTTCTCTTTCTTTTGTTTTTATTAGCATTATCATCTATTAATTCCATTCCGGTGTTTATTGGGCATATATAACCACAATAAAATCTCCCAAAATAAGTTGACAGCAATAGACCGATTCCAAATATAACCATCCAAAGCTGTACTTTTCCAAGGGCTAGAAGTATTACAAATAAAATGGTTGTAGAAATCTGAATTACTTTTCTTTTTTTCAAGATAATCCCCCTTATTTTGTTAATTATTCTTGAGGTAATTCCCTATACCCGTCCTTTTTTACTTTTTCTTTTACAATAAATCTATCAAATATCCAGATTAAAGCTGGTAAGATTACAAATGTGGCAATTAAGGCTAAAGATATATTGATTACAGTCATTAAGCCAAAATCTTTTAGTATTACAAACTTTGATGTCATCAGTACACTAAATCCACCAACAGTTGTTAATCCTGATGCCACAGTTGCCTTACCTATATTTCTAATGGTAATTGACATTGCTTTCTCTTTTACCTTACCTGAATTTCTTTCTTCTAAATATCTTTCTAGAAGCATTATAGTCATTTCAGTTCCCATTCCTAATACTAGTGCCCCTAAAGTTGCTGTTATAGGAGTATATTTTAATCCTAGTAAATTCATAATCCCACCTGATATTCCTACTATTAGAATAACGGGAAGTACAGCCACCAGTGCCTTAAAGAAACTTCTATATAGTAATAGTAATGCTGCAAATACTAAAGCCAAACCTATAATTGTCATTCTAAGTCTAGCATCAGTTAGACCCTTTACCATTTCTACATCTAGTACAGATTTACCAGTTATTGAGGCTTTAATAGGTGCACCCTTTAGTTCATTATCCATGTCTTCTACAAACCTTTGTAACTCCTCTGTAGCCATATGCTCTACATTCATAAGGATAACACCTTTATTCATTTCATCGTTGATGAACATTCTTCTTTGTGTTTCTGGTATATCATCTTTAATGATACTTGAATAATCCGCAAAACTTAAATCCTGGACAGGAGATATATTATTTACAATATTATCTATAAATTTGATATCAACGATTTTTTCTGAGAACTTATTATCTACCTCTTCTACTATCTTTCTCATCCACTGTAAATTATCTTCAGATAATAGGTTGTCATCTTCCATAAATATAACCATTTGATTTGTTGAACCCACTATATCTCTTATATAATGAATATCATGAAGAGCATCCATATCCTGAGGCATAAAGGTTTCTATATCTGTTTCTACACCAACTTTTGTATCAGC
>CAZODB010000325.1:0-1599 GCA_964578425.1 uncultured Herbinix sp. | reverse complement strand
TGAAGTGTACATAAACTTTTTATATTAACTATGGATAATCACAAAGGAGATGTTATATGGGAATTAAGAGACCGGTTGTTTTGGTTATTATGGATGGTATTGGCATAAACAATAATGAATATGGTAATGCAGTAAATGCGTCCTTTACACCCACCTTGAATTATTTATATAATACTTGTCCAAATACTCAATTAAAAGCTCATGGCACAGCGGTAGGGTTACCTTCTGATGAGGATATGGGAAATAGTGAAGTTGGACATAATGCACTTGGCTGTGGTCAAATATATGCACAGGGAGCAAAACTTGTTAATGAATCTATTCATAATGGTAAAATGTATACTTCAAAAACATGGAATTCTATCGTTTACAACTGTATTGAAAGCAAATCTATACTCCACTTCATCGGCCTCCTTTCAGATGGAAATGTGCATTCAAATATATCACACCTCAAACTAATGATAAAAAGAGCAAAGGAACAAGGAGTTGCTACAATTCGTATACATGCGCTACTTGATGGTCGTGATGTGGCAGCAATTTCAGCAGAAAGGTATATTAATGATATTGAAGAGTACACTAAGACTTTGAATTGTGAAGATTTTGATTGTAGAATAGCCTCCGGTGGAGGGAGAATGTCTATTACAATGGATAGATATGAGGCTAATTGGGACATGGTTAAGCTTGGTTGGCAAACTCATGTACTTGGGATGGGAAGGCAATTTGATAATGCTTTACAGGCAATCGAAACATACCGAAAAGAGTTGGGTGTAGTAGACCAAAACCTACCACCATTTGTTATTGCAAATGATTCTATTCCAATCGGTTCAATTCAAGATAACGATAGTGTTATTCTATTTAATTTCAGAGGAGATAGAGCTATAGAAATAAGCAAGGCATTTGATGATGAGTACTTTAATAAATTTGACAGAGTACGGTATCCAAAGGTTACTTTCGCTGGGATGCTACAATACGATGGCGACCTTAATCTTCCTAAAAACTTTTTGGTAAACCCACCAAATATAAAAGATACACTCTCCGAACTGCTAGTTGACAATGGTGTTAAACAATATGCTATATCAGAAACACAAAAGTATGGACATGTTACATATTTTTGGAACGGTAACCGCAGTGAAAAGTTCAGTGAAAAGCTGGAAGTCTTTGAGGAAGTACCATCAGATAAGGTGCCTTTTGAACAAAGGCCGTGGATGAAATCGGCTGAGATTACTGATAATTTGATCAATGCATTAAAGTCTGGAGAATACCAGTTTCTACGAGCTAATTTCCCTAATGGTGATATGGTTGGTCATACAGGAGATTTTACTGCTACTAAAATTGCGGTCGAGTCTGTAGATTTATGCATTCAAAGAATATTAAAGGCAGTTGATAGCGTAGATGGAATACTGATTATTACGGCGGACCATGGAAATGCAGATGAAATGTATGAGAAGGTAGAAGGTAATGAAACTCCCAAGGAAAAAACTGCGCATACATTAAATCCAGTTCCTTTTATTATATATGACAATAAAAAGGTTTATAGTATAAAGCCAGGGTGTTTTGGACTTGCTAATGTCGCGCCTACTATAGCAAATCTTTTAAATTTAG
>CAZODB010000324.1:0-1629 GCA_964578425.1 uncultured Herbinix sp. | reverse complement strand
CCAGATCTTACCTGGAAGCCGGCAGCTTATGAGATTAGAAATCGTCAGGCACCAGTAGAAATAATCTATACAGCTAAGCAACCTTTTATGGATCAAAGCGAATGCTATATCAAAAACAAATATTTATTTAAAGATCTAAGTCATCTTAAAATCTTTTGGGAACTGCAATGTGATGGAAATCTAGTAGAAAGTAGGGAGCTAAAACAATACTTTACTCTTCCGGGAAATTCAGAGAAAATTGAAGTAGCCTATTCTCCTGAAAAAGTTTATGGAGAAGCATTTATAAACTTAAGAGTGGTTTTAAGAGAAGATAGTGCTTATGAAAATGCAGGAGATGAAGTTTACAGATATCAATTTCCTATAGAAGAATCCTTATTAAGAAGTCAAGAAAGCAATATAAATAGTGATAAATTAACTATGAAGGAAACTGCTGATGAGATTTTAATATTGGGAGAGAGAACCGAAGTCCATTTTGATAAAAATTCTTGTAGTTTCACTAAAGTAGTTTTAAATGATGTAGCAACCTTTACAGGTGGTTATGATAATTTTTATAGGGCTGCAACCGGAATTGATGAAGCAACGAAGCATCCTAGTTTCAATTACCTAGCTGGTTGGATAGAAGAAGAACTAAATGAACCGAGAATTGATGTTCATAAAGTCGAAACCGTAGTGGCAGATACTCAAATTCAAATTTTCACTAACGTTTCCTATAATAATGAGAAGTTAAATGTTGCTACTCAATATAGGATTGCTAGTAAAGGTATAGAGATTAGTAAAACAGTGATTAATAATTGTGCAAGCGAAACCATCCCAAGGATTGGACTATCATTTGTATTACCTAATGACAAAGATCATATAAAATGGTATGGAAGAGGACCCTGGGAAAATTATAGCGACAGAAAGGAAGCAGCACACATAGGATTATATAAAAGCACTGTTGCAGAACAATATACTCCTTATATTAAGCCAGTTGAATGCGGGGGCAAAGAGGATGTAAGATACCTAGTTGTTAATGACAAATCTGATCGAGGTATACGTGTTACTGGAGCTGTACCTTTTCACTTCGATATTCATGATTATTCTATTGCGTCATGTGATAGTGCTAATTATGAGGATGAGATCCAAAGAGATGGTAATATTTATCTGAATGTTGATTATATACATGCTGGTTTAGGTGGTAATAATGGCTGGTCCAAAACTATACTTACAGAATACCGAATAAAAAAGGGTTATTATCATTATCAAATAACAATAGAGGTTGTAGAATAGACTAACGGATAGATATAAAGGAAATTAATAGGTGTAGAAATGAACATGGTGTCAGGTACTATTTGTACCTGACACCATGTATGATAACTGCTAATGTCTAGTTGTATTTTGATTTTTGCAAATATTTCTCCTTTGTAGCCATACCACCCCGGATATGACGCTCCGACTTGTTGAGGTCTAATACAACTCTTGCCCTGTTGGCCAGTGATGGATTGATTTGGGCGAGACGTTCCGTCACGTCCTTATGTACGGTTGACTTCGATATACCGAACTGTTTTGCTGTCTGCCTCACAGTCGCATTATTTTCGATAATATAATTAGCGATTTCAACCGCCCGTTCCTCTATATAGCCTTTCATAG
>CAZODB010000323.1:0-1649 GCA_964578425.1 uncultured Herbinix sp. | reverse complement strand
TTTCATTTTTTCCTCCCAATCTTTTATGGTAGATAGCTTCCATTACAGCGAGGAAATCAGAACCGCATACAGAGTAAAATCTAAGTTCTCTCCATAGTATAGGTACAAAACATTCTTACCATCTATCCTGTCCAGCCAGTAGGTATATAATCTAGCCTCGCCCACCTCGACCCTAAGACTCTCCTGTATTTCATCCATCACAGTCGATTCCTCAAAATCATAGATACACATCATCACTGTTCCCATGTTTGAAGGGTACCACATGTATTTATTATAATATTCTATCCTACCATCATTATCGATATCACTGCTGTATTGATAGGATTCCTTCTCCCCTTCTATCTCAGCGGAGCCAATCAATACACCTTCATTATTATCCAAAAGCTCTGGTAAGTCTTTGTTACTAAGGGTATTCCTTATCTGATCCGCTCCAGAGAAGGCCTTCTGCTCATATTCTACTCTCATATCATAATCCATTATCTCAAAGGAGAAAATCATCCCGTCCGCCAGAACCCCCTCATCATATAGATACAGGGAGTAACCTGAATAGTATTTGGTATTGTAATTATGTTCCTCCATCAGTAAATAGTTATTATCCTGATAAGAGATAAATGCAAAATTCTGCAGTAGACATTCAAAGCTGCTGGTCAATGTATAATCTCCAGCCTCAGAGCCCCTATAAAGCACCATACTGCTAAAGCCTCCGGTACCACCTCCGTAGAGCTGCCCGATAAGATCATCTATTCCGTCATTGTCGACATCCACTAAGAAAGGAAAAACAGTTTCAAAGCTTTCTAGCGTGGAGCCTGTCAGACTACAGTATTCCTCCTGACTTATCTCCTGGCCAACCTTAAGAGGCGCCAAGATCTCTTCCTCCTTACCTGCCCTCATAGCCTCAATAATAAGCTCACTAAGTTCTTGAGGAATTCTGCTGCTATGAGAAAATATTGATTTGCCTTCCATTATAGAATGATGGCTCGTTATTTCCTTTACTATGGGCTGAGTAATCGCATCATAGCTTACCTGATAAAGCTTTTCTGCATTGTATTCATCCTTCTCCAGAATTAGCTCCTTGTGTAATTCAGCTATAGGCTCCTGTTCCTCCTCGCCATCTTCCGCTTCTAAATGTTCCTCATCCTCATCCTCAGACTTTCCTGCTTCTGTAGGAGCAAGACTAGCCGTTGGGGAGATTTCTTTCTCCCCCTGATTGTCAGAAAGACTCTTGGAGCCACAGCCCGTCAAAACAATGCACATCAATACACATAAGATAATAAACCTTTTCATATAAGTTCCCTACCCCCTAATGTCCAAACTCAAAAATTTTCCACCCTGTCTGAGGAGATTCATATACCATATAGCAATTCCAAAACTGCTCTCCACTACTGACAGCCCATTCTTTTTTATATTGCATATCCATAGTAACATCAAAAATTATTATATCTGTATTAGAATCATCCATTAGCTCTATATCTATTAGTTTTACTGACTTTAGATTATCTAAGCTTGATCTTGCTCCTATCTCAGCACCAGCTAAGGGCAAGCTCACCCCTTCATTAAATATTTCCTCGTTAAGCATATTTGATGTCAAATTGTCTATTAAAGCTGCTCTCGAGATATAATATTGTGCTGCATTAGAGTCTTTTTTATCT
>CAZODB010000322.1:0-1650 GCA_964578425.1 uncultured Herbinix sp. | reverse complement strand
TATTAAAGCTGCTCTCGAGATATAATATTGTGCTGCATTAGAGTCTTTTTTATCTAGGGCCAAGAAATATTCCTCAATAACCTGCTCAGGCTCTAGTGTGGATATCCCATCCTCGAATTCATCCGCCCTAACCATATCTGCAAGCCATTCATGGATGTTTTGACCGGTGACATTTTCAAAGCTATTACCCTTCAGGCTACAAGCATTAAAGGCGCTGTGCCTTCCTGCGCTAATAAATGCACCGATTATTTTATTACCATCTTTTACAACTATAGCTCTACCATTCTGTATCGGATAAAACTGATATGGCATACTCTCACCTACCCTATATATATCAACTGTTATGTCTGATGTATTTGAGTATCCGCTCATATCCAGACCAATATCCTTCGAAAGCTCATTGTTATATGCGAAATAATATGCATTTGGATTAAAAGCTGTTAAGTAGTTGATCTTATTGATTTTCTGCTCCATTGAGTTAATCTTATAATTTAGTGTCCATCCATATGTTTCAAACAAAGCCACAGCAGCTGTGTCATCTATATTTACATCGATATTAGTATTCTCTAAAAACGAATCGATATATCGAGCGAAATCCACCTCTACTTCATAGAGACCCTTATATTTCTCAAAATATGCTTTAGCATATAGTGTATCATAGTAAAGCATGCAGCTGGATTCACTAAGGTCATTAGATAGTATAATTGCATATTGAAGGGTATTATTGTCTATTAAATCATCTTCTATTGAAACCCTTTCACCGCCTCTAAGAACGTTATCAATGTATGCTACTATTCTATAATTTGTTGTCTCGAACTCATTTGTAGCTTTAAAGCCCATCATTTCAGATGCAAGCTTTATCTTAACCCTATTATACTCGGTCTGAAAGACTTCATCTGTCTTAACCGGAGAATCCTCTGCTTTATTATCTTCTTGATGACTAGGATTCTCTGATATCTTTTCATCTTGGTGATTAGGATTATCTGATCTGGGCACATCTTGTTTATTTGGGTTTTCTGATACATCATCTTCATTATGATTAGAGTTTTCTATGTTGAATTCATCCTTCTGGATGGTATCCTCCTGCTTGGGATTCGTTATCAGAGAAATGCTTATAATAATTACAGCTATAATCGACACTACAATCATCCAAAATGAAGGTCTTCTGTAATTTAAAGCATTCTTAATTCTACCTTTTACATTTCCTTCACCAAATGCAAGAGGGCTACCATTTATGATATGTCCCCCCATAGCAAGTGATAATAGGGAATGGGCATAAGGCTTTTTAACATCTTCTTTCATTTCTTTCAATACATGCTCATCACAGGAAAGTTCCATATCCGTGCTCATAAGTACAAATGCAATCCAGGCTAGGGGATTAAACCAATGTATTGATAATATTATGAAGGCGATTATTTTAGTTACATGGTCTTTACGGCGAATATGAGTCTGTTCATGTAATATAATATAGGCGCGTTCGTGATTGTTAAGTCCAACAGGTAGATATATCCTTGGTTTTACTATACCAAGCACAAAGGGTGTCTTTATAGTAGACACTTCAAATATATTATCTTCTAAAAGGTGCGCATCTTTAAGTCGCTTTTTTAAGCGTACAACAGATACCAGACTGTAAATAAGTAAAACCACCAT
>CAZODB010000321.1:0-1681 GCA_964578425.1 uncultured Herbinix sp. | reverse complement strand
ATACCGCCGCTATTCGAAGCAAGGCTTTTACATCAGGATCATGGGGCTGTGATTCTAATGGATCCCAGAAAAATATTACAAAATCAATACTTCCCTCAACAATTTTTGAACCTATCTGCTGATCTCCACCCAGTGGACCGCTGTTATATGCCCTTACAGGAAGATCAGTCATTTCAGATATTATTCTGGCTGTGGTTCCAGTTCCACTAAGAAAATGATTTTTTAGTATATCCTTGTGCTCTTCAACCCACTCAATAATCTCATCCTTTTTGCTGTCATGAGCTATCAGAGCGATGTGCTTTTGCTTCTCAATTGTAAAATAAATATATTCATCCATCAGCATACTTTGCTCCCTCTTTTCAATGTAATGTATTAATGTCTTGCTTTTTATATGTGTCTTTATTTACTTAAACTCTGTAGTCTCTCCATTACCTGGTCCATCATATCTGTATACTTATCATGCTTAGCATTTTCTTCGGCTATCTTACTTTCGGGAGCCTTTGATACAAAGTTAGGATTAGATAGCATCCCCTTAACTCGCTTTAGCTCACCCTCAAGTCGCTCCTTCTCCTTAGTAAGACGCTCGATTTCCTTATCAATATCCACAAGGTCAGCGAAAGGAATGTAAATCTGCGCTCCGGGAATTACCGTGGATACAGCATCCTCACTAAGGTCTGATTTGTCCTTCTGAACCAGTACCTCACTAGCAAAGCCTAAGGTTGCAAAGAACACACTGCTTTCTATAAATATCTCTCTTATCCTTTCACTATCTGAAACTACGATAACCATAGCCTTTCTGCTTGGAGGAACATTCATTTCAGATCTAACATTACGAATACCCTTTACAGCTTCTTTAATAAATTCGATACTTTCAGCATCCTTAGTAAACTCCCAATCTGGGTTATATAGAGGCCATGTAGATATCATAATAGAATCAGCTTCCTTAAGCCCTGTCATTTCCTGAAGGGTGCAGAATATCTCTTCAGTTACAAAAGGCATATAGGGATGAAGAAGCTTTAAGGAATTGGTTAATACCTTCTGTAATGTCCATAGAGCGGCTACCTTTGTGTCATCCTCATCATTATATAATCTGGGTTTAACCATCTCAATATACCAGTCACAGAATTCTTCCCATATAAAATCATAAACCTTCTGCGCAGCTAACCCTAATTCAAAGGTCTCCAGATTATCGGTTGCCTCCTTTACTAGTGCATTAGACTTAGATAATATCCAGCGATCTGCCTGTGTAAGAAGATCATCATCTATAATTTCAGGTATATCTGCCTTCTCTAAGTTCATCATTATAAAACGAGATGCATTCCACACCTTATTGGCAAAGTTTCTGCTAGATTCAACCTTCTCCCAGTAAAAACGCATATCATTTCCAGGGGCATTGCCTGTAATAAGTGCAAATCGTAGAGCATCAGCACCATATTTGTCAATCACTTCAAGAGGATCGATACCATTGCCAAGGGATTTACTCATCTTTATCCCATCAGAATCTCTTACAAGACCATGGAATAATACCTTGCTAAATGGCTTCTCTCCCATGTGAGCATAGCCTGAGAATATCATTCTTATTACCCAAAAGAATAAAATATCATGTCCTGTTACCAATACATCAGTTGGATAAAAATAATCTAAATCATCAGTCTTTTCAGGCCAACCTAGGGTTGAAAAT
>CAZODB010000320.1:0-1693 GCA_964578425.1 uncultured Herbinix sp. | reverse complement strand
TCAGTAACATCATCATTTATGATGAACATAAAGGGACGGTCCGCAATAAAGGTAATAGGCTCAGCTGCCGCTAAATCTTTCATCTCTACTACAGTTGCTGCAGCAGCTTCACTGCCCTCTTCATTTACCTCAATAAGAGCTTTATGCATTACATCACTGATAGCTACTTGCTCTCGAATACCAGTAAAATCAGCGTTGTCACTAAATGCTTCCTCCATTCCGAGTGATATCAAGGTTTCCTTAAGACTCTTTGTACCATATTCCAGCTTGAATCTAGGAATACGAAATACGATATCATCTCTATCGATAACACTCTTTTTAATACCCTTCCAATTCTCAATTGTCATATTGCTTATGAAATCATTTATATCTGTTCCCTCTGAGGGAAGTATAATGTACATGGAGGTTTTTCCATTACCATAGGGTAGACGTACAGCCTTATATTTCTCACTACTGGTGAATTCAACTGAGCCTTTTGATTTTCTCATCATGTTTGCTGTTTGCACCTCACCGTCATGAGCGTAGAAATTATCATGATAGGTTAGTTCAGGATCAAACTGCTCAGTCCATTCCCCCTTAAAATAGATGGCATTTATAAGATACATAAGTATATCTTCAGATATGGGAGGTTCCAGCATCTTAGTAATCTTTCCATTGGTGGCATTATCAATCCAATTATTTATGATTTCTACTGCCTTATCATCAGAAATATCAAGGGATTTTACCTCTGCATTGAAGTTATCCTTATTAGCCTGGATAAACTCATCTTTGATTTCCTCTCCATCCCTAATCCATACGGAATTTCCGATATTAAGTTTTATTTTATCATCAATTTGTTCAAGATAATTTATTAGGTTACTAAAGCTTTCATTTACTATTGTTCTGTCCAGTCCTGATAACCCAAGGGTCTTTTCTATCCCTTCCTTTGTAGTCGTTTCGGCTCCGTTATATGCCATAGTCAGGGCTTGTGAGATACTTAAGGGTGATATAAATATACTCTCCTCCATATCCTCCATATTCAAGCTCTTAAATATATCAAATGCAAATGTCAGATTGCCTTTTATAAGGGCTGAATCAATTTTCTCCATATCATATGCCTTCTCATTAGAGTTTAGGGTATTAGCCTTATTAAACTCATCCCATTTATCTTCACCAAATGAAGATATAATGTCTTTTGCTGAAAAGAAGGAATACCAGTCTTTTTTATGAGGGTCGCGAGTATCATATACACCTTGCTCCATATTTACTAATGTCGGCATGGTTTCCTCATATTGACTTAATACAAATAAATAGGTTTCATCGATAGTAATATTAGGCCTTCCTTTTACAAAAGTAATTAATTTTTTAGTCTCCTCCTCCAGGGCTTTAAGCTGTTCCTTTATATATAGATTCTCTAATCCACCTAGCGCCCTTATTTTGATTGGCTCAAAAGAATCTCCTTTATAGGAAGTTATTACATCAATATCATATATGGTATAAAGGTTTCTATCCACTTCCTCTGTTTCCTCAGAAGGAGCTTGGCCTGTCCGATCATCTAATACTTGAAAGGATATATCCGTAACTTTCCCCAGAAGGATTACATTGCCTGCCTTCACCAGATCTTCCAGATCCTCATAGACTGGCCAGTCCGCTTTAATAGATTTGTATATCACTTTGTCCTCATTCTGTTCAACTTCAGTATGAAGGTCTACAA
>CAZODB010000319.1:0-1699 GCA_964578425.1 uncultured Herbinix sp. | reverse complement strand
TTGGATCGGTTATATACTGAAGTAGCTAATAAGGAAGATGCTGAAGGTAAGGTAACAGGTTATATTATTGAAGCTAGAATTGCACTTCAAAACCCAGCAAAGGACAACAATATCTATGGTATTGAATTGCAGTTAAATGATGCTAAGGGTGGTAACAGAACCGGTACTTTGAATGTATTCGATAACACAAGCACTGCTTATGCAAGCCCAACAAGATTTGGTAAAGTCATTCTCAATGAAAAAGCTATTGGAGATGTAATAGGCTTCAATAAATATGATTTATTGAAACTGGTGAATATCGCAAACGATATAGACTTAGTTCGTTATACCGATGATACAAAGGCAACAGTAACAGAACTACTTAAGCAAGCAGATGGGGCGATTGCTACAGGTGATCAAGCTCAGGTTGATGCACTTTATGCTTCTTTGGATCAGGCAATTAAGGCACTTGTACACAAAGATATAAATGATGTAGATCCGGCTATAACAAAGCTCAAGGAGTTCAGAAGAATTCCTGCAGACTATCTTACTGCAGCAGATTATGAAGCCAAGGGAACAGTTGTAAGAGATTACTACGACACATATGAGTATAGTGATGATGGAGTACCTGGTAATGCTGTACAGAAGGATATGCTTGTATATCTTCCAGCTGGCTATAAGGCAGAGGATAAAAATACAAGATATAATGTATTATACTTAATTCATGGTACATCAGAAGATCAAAATACAGTATTTGGCGATGATGATGCAAATGTAACGACTGTAATGAAGAAGGTTCTTGATATGATGATCGCCAATGGCCAACTTGACCCCATGATCATTGTTACCCCTACCTATAGAGGTATGGAATCAGGAAGATTACAGTATGAAATGATCAATGAGATAATGCCGTTTATAGCTACAAAATATAATACTTATTCTGTATCAGGTTCTAGTGATGCTCTGAAGGCGGCAAGAAATCACCATGCAGTTGGTGGATTCTCCCAAGGATCATCCTGTACATTTACTATTATGAGGAACTGTTTTGATTACTTTAAGTATTATCTGCCAATAAGTGGTGGTCCAGGAAATACTGATTTTGCCAGTGTTGTAAAAGGTTACGCAATGAACGATTACTATGTATTCGCATCCACTGGCACTGATGATATTGCTTATAGCGGGATGGTAAATGCAATTCCAGCCATGGCAGATCAGAGGGATAGTGAAGGCAATCCGATCTTCAATTACAATGCAGATTTATCACAAGGTAACTTATACTTATTATTGCAAAAAGATGGTACACATACTTGGCAATGTGTAAATCAGTTTTTATATAACATTTTGCCAGATGTATTCTTTGCTGAAAAAGGAACAGATAGTCCGGTCATTGTAACTGATGAGAATGGTTTTACAGAAGACGGTAAAATCGTTGGAAACTATGGCACACCTAGAATTGACGGCGAAATTGACGAGGTTTGGATGAAAGCGATAGAGATTCTGCCTCCAAATACAAACAATGCAGCAGTCAAAGCAACTGCAACATTTAAGGTATTATGGGATGATAATGCCCTCTATGTACTTGCCCAGGTCAATGATCCCAACATGACCCTTGAACCAGGTCAAGCCCATGAGAAAGATTCCATAGAAGTATTCTTAGATGAGAATAATGATAAGGCATCCTCTTATGGTTCTGATGATTTACAGTTCAGAGTTAATTACG
>CAZODB010000318.1:0-1700 GCA_964578425.1 uncultured Herbinix sp. | reverse complement strand
ATTTATCGCTTAATTTCCGATATTTCAGTATTGTCCAGTAGA
This sequence comes from uncultured Herbinix sp., assembly GCA_964578425.1. GTDB lineage: Bacteria > Bacillota > Clostridia > Lachnospirales > Lachnospiraceae > Mobilitalea. Next base: position 1,658 of record CAZODB010000318.1, on the reverse strand, counting down.
TTCCCACAGGATAAAAACATTATAAATGCTAATATTATACAAATAATTGAATATGGCAATGATGACAAAAACAGTAGAGAATCTGGTAGAATAAATACTGAAAACAATACAGATATAACTACGGCCGGTGAATATATAAGTATCATAAAGAAAATACCTAAAAACATTTGAACAAATTGATTAGGCTGAGCTCCTAATACCCTTTGATATACAATAGTTAATCCTACAAAGACCGCGCCGGAGCAAATATAAGCGATAGCCATAAATATACAATGCAATATGCCTGCTCCCCCTACTATAGCCAAAGCACTAAAAATAATAACCGAATCTACACAGGGCTTTAACAACGACGAAATACTAGCACCAAACAATTTCTTAATAGAAGGTTCTGGTATCAAGTATATATAGGGTTTCATAAGCTCTATCTTAAGTCTACCAAATATAGTTAAGAAAAATTGAAGATATATAATTGAGGCTAATATAATATAAGAGCTCATCTCATTCTTTATAGACAATCCTGCAATAATTACACCTATTGTTGTTATTATTGTTAAGATATCTATAAACATGAAGCGACTACTTCTCTTCATCTCTAGTAGATGCTTGTAAGCAAATATCATGGCCCCTTTGCCTTTAGTAAGGCCATTCTCCTTCTCCTTAACCTTAATCTTACGATTTGTGGTCGAAGATATATTTCGTCCTTCCTTATAATCTACCAATCTCTGATATGTTAGCTCAGTAGATAGAAGAACATCCTCATAATAGTCTGCTTCATGGGCGGTTAGCAGTGATATGCATAGGATACTTACTAGAGTAAATAAAGCTAAAGATACAATAATATGTATAACCCCGCCCGTAAGCACACCCTTAAAAAACATAATCACCCATCCCATAATAGGTACAAATCCAAACCACTTTCGGTCAAGCAGCATTTTTACTGCTTCCATAATATCTACAGCTTCTTTTCTCATTATCAGATATACAGCAATAATAATCATAGCTGAAAATATATAGAGAAGTAGCTTAACCATATTCTTACGACTTTGATTGCCATTGCTGAAGATATACACACCTATGGAAAGAATCTGACAGAACATTACCAGGATTACATATATAAAAAACAAGCCAAACACTTCAATAAAACCGTAATCAAACATATTTTTTAGAGTCGGTATTTGATAAAAGATAAAGACTGAAGTAAACATAGCTTTACCTAGAGCGCTTATTAATCCGTAAAACAGTATTTTTTTAGTAGAGATAGGAGAAACAAAAAGTAATCCTACATCTGCCATAGTAAAAAATGATGAACCAGTGGAAAGTCCACTATAGGTAAATGTAAATAAATATAACAACCCGAATCCACTTAGAAACAAATATATAGTTCTATTATCTACAGGCATATTATTCATTTGCTTATCACCGAGAAATATTAAGTAAAACACAGACCCTAAAATAAAAATTAGAATAAAACCATACAGTATCATTAGTCCTGGCTTCTTCCTTATAGAAAGGATTTTATTTTTAGTTTGAGTCAATAAAAGATAGGCTAATGTTTTCATAGAATCAGTTCTTCCTTTCTGTAATACGGAAAAATAGGGCCTCTAAATCCTCTTCTGCTTCTTCCATTTCATTTCTATATCTTCTTGCTACAATCTTGC
>CAZODB010000317.1:0-1709 GCA_964578425.1 uncultured Herbinix sp. | reverse complement strand
GGGCTCCGTATCCGCTTAGACTATTAGCTATAAGATGACGATATGCATAGCTTCTAGCACATACTGCCTGGACCTTCAAGGGCTCTATGCCATAATACGTGGGCATTTCACTTGGAATGACCGCATAGAGATATTCCTCTAGAGGAAGCTCATTTACGATTAATAGCCCCTTATCATTCTGGGCAAGCTCTATCCTTCCCCGATATTTCGGAGTTCCTGTTGAGCGCTCTACAGAAAGAAGCTTTATCCTTCCCGAATCAGAGGCGGGCTCAATAATTACCCTGCCGGCAGACAGCATGCTATCACCAGGCTTAAGAGTTATGGTTTCTTCAGAAGTATAAGAGGTCTCATCCTCACCTACCCTTATGACATAATCAGATGTAGCTCCAAATTCAACACTTTCATGGTATATATTCTTGAAGCCGGAGCTATGAATGAGGACCCTGATATTCTCTGCCCTTATACTTTCTCTTATCAAAGCAGCGCTAATCTTACCTCCCGACACTACAAAATCCGTAGTATCGTAACCAACCAATATACTGTTGGTACGTTCTATGGATAGCTCACCATATATTTTGTATATCTTATAATCTATTTCAAGAGGAATTCTTCCATAACCCTCTATCTCTATAAAGTCCTCACCGGATAAGAGCACCTTCCCTTGAATTCGGTCAGGCTTTACGCTTATACCCACTACCTTTTCATTCTGTATTGAGATGTCACCGATTACTCTCTCTATCTCCTGTGATAGTTTAAATTGTGTGTTAAGCTTCTTATGAACTCCATTAATATAGACCTCTACATCTGCGTCCTGGCCCTGCTTTATCCACACATTATGTAGAACTAGCTTATCCTCATTTATTTTACCTATATATATGATTTCATCACCACAGGTTAGCGCTTCTACTGCCTTATTAATAAAGCGCTTAAGAAACTCATCCCCTGTTAATCGGGCATAGGATCTGCTAGAGCCGATACCTATGAATTTCTCATAATCTCTGGAGTCCTGATAATAATACCTACCTAGATCTGTTACAATCCTATCCTTACCATCCTCTGTAACTTCCCTATCAAGAATAAATAGCAACTCATCCTTAACAAATCGATCATCCTTCGGTATCTGCTCAATAATAGACTTATACAGCTCTAAGAATTGTGGTATAAGCATAGCCTCATCGGCATTTAGAAAATCAAAGGATAGGCCTGTATATACCCCCTGTAGATCAGGTCTCTTAGTTATAAGTTTATCTATTAAGGCTTTGCCTTGTCCAATTGTTAAGCCATCATTAGGCGACATAGTAATATTATCCTCTATGAGACCCATTTTCCATACAGCATTTACATAACTGTCATACCAGCCCGACATATCTTTATCAGTATAATTTATATCCATTGTCAAAGCTTCTCTACCGGCCTTATCATATTCAAGATAGCTTATAAGCCGATATGCCTCTGCTTTAGATATAATATTTTCATTAAGGATTTCTTCCTCAGCCTTATGATCTTCTACGGACTTAATTCGCCGAATCACGTTGGCAGTTAGTACTGCTATAATTATCACGATACATACGCCTATTATTATTAGCTTTTTCTTAATATTCATAGCCTCTCCTCCTGCGGACATAAGCCTTCAGATTTTCCCCATCATATAGCAACCAGCTTGATTATCCCATATGCTAATATATTATGTCAATGCGCCGATTATTCGT
>CAZODB010000316.1:0-1723 GCA_964578425.1 uncultured Herbinix sp. | reverse complement strand
CTATTCCATAGAAATATATATTGTCCTCTCCTATAAACTGATAGACATTTGCATCGGTAGAGCACCACCAATCCTTCCAATCCTTTGATGATGCATCCCCATTTTCAAGATAGGTCCTTGTAAATGATATGGGAGCCCATAAGGATTCCGGCCATACCCAGAATGTTAGATCCTCCAGACCATCCTTAACCGGTGTCTTTACACCCCAATCAATATTACCTGTTAAGCGAAACGGTACTAAAGTCTTTCCTGTACGGAAATTCACTCCATGCCTAGAAAGAATCTCAGCTGACTCTTCTCTGTCCTTAAGGTTATTAAACAATAATGTTACTGAAGGCTTCTTCTCCTCTTCAATATACTCATGCTCAGGCAATGTCTGGATAATTTCATTGAGCTTAGGAAGCTGATTCTTCTTAATATATATCATGGGATCTCTTAAGAATTCCTCCATGGTATTAACAAGATATTTTCTAGAATTTGTATCCTTTCTAAGATAATCTACTCTATCAGAAAGTAGCTTTTGGAATTCCTCAAGCTTAAAATACCAGTTAGTCACTTTCATAATCTCAGGAGTCTTTCCAGACAATGTACTCTTGGGGTTAATAAGCTCCGAAGGCATATACTGATGTCCTAAAGCGCATTCGTCAGCGTAACCTATATCGGATCTGCAGCCCTCTATCGGACATTCTCCCACTACCTGTCGTCCATTTAAAAGTACCTTGAATTCAGGATCAAATAGCTGAGGTGTGGATAGTTTCTCAAGATATCCCTTCTCATAAAGAAGGTCAAATACCTCCTCTGACACCTCGTCATGGATTTCACCACTTCTACCAAATGCAGAAGTCGCATATAGATTTATACCGATTTCATAATCGTCCAATGTCTTCTTCTGCTTTTCATGGTTTTCAGATACATAATCCTCGATAGTGCCCTTATAGCCCTCTTCCTCACAAGCCTTTCTATAGCTTTCCAATATCGGCGAGCCATAACAATCGGTACCTGACACAAATATTACATTGTCCTTACCTATCCTATCTCTTAAAAACCTGGAAAATACATCGGCATGTATAAATACACCACCGATATGTCCAAAGTGCAGCTCTTTATTACCGTAAGGCATCCCAGCTGTTACCACGGCTCTCTTAGGAAATTGCGGCCTCTCCTGCTCCGGCCTTCTTCTATTAATATTTTTCTCACTCATACAAAACCTCCTGAATAGTTTGTTTTTTTAACAGTACTTATAACGGAGGTTTTACCTCCATGAATAGTTTGTTTTTAACAGTATACATAACGGAGGTTTTACCTCCCTTTTTTACATACAAAAAACCCACGACATTCCAATCATATATCGGAAGATCGTAGGGACGAATAGCTTCGCGGTGCCACCCTATTTTATTGATATGTCACCATATCAAACTTATTAGGTACATATAATACCTGTGTTCTGTAACGTGAACCTACGTCATAGCATCACTGAAGTAAATTCAGATCCGTATGCGGCTCCGAGGCTTGTTTCATCATAATATCCCCATTCCTTCTCAGCTTAACGGAACTCTCTGTAGGTTATCATTAAGATTACTCTTCTCTTCATAGCCTTTATATATAATAGCTTGATTAAGTCTATATCAAGGACTTGGTCAAATAGAAACATCCTATTGATAGAGCTTTATCATGAATATCTTATCTCGTATCGTAAGATATTCTACCCAAAAAGTCAAGTGCT
>CAZODB010000315.1:0-1738 GCA_964578425.1 uncultured Herbinix sp. | reverse complement strand
AACTAATACTTGCATAAAAATTTCTCCTCTTAAAATATATTTCATAATAATGTTAATCTTAAACTAACCACAGAGCCCTGCCAATTGATATGGCACATAACGTCCTCGCATTGCCGACGTCCGCCAGCCTTAAGGCGACGGTCAAGCCCTTAGAAAGCTCTTTTCTTAGGCTTGGGCGAGCCGGCCGCTGCCACGGTTAGGCTGGTGGATGTGACGCGCACGCTTCATCCCAGCCCAAAATCCAGCCCCCGTTGAACCCGCTTACCGCGCCTGGAACGGCAATGCAGTGTTATATGAGGTTCCCTGCCTTCATTGACAGAACTTGCAATATACTATTTTTTCAAACCTTATACATAATATTGGCAATCTGAAAACTATGTGGTTTGAGCAATTAGCTTCTTAATAAAGTTATGGGCATCTTCTAAATCCTTACTATTTGGATGTCCCTTTGCAATACCGCCTATCCATTTGAGTATTCCATATGTATCAAATCCCTTGCATGAAAAGCTATTTTTTACGTTTGCACCCTCATTAGAAAGTTGTTGTATGAGCTGGTTATTGTATTTGGGATTACCTGTCCCACTTGTTGAAAACACAAATACGTCTTTTCCCTTTATAGATGCATTCTCAACAATTTGAAATAATTTTGCGTGATGCTTCCCATTATAAATGCCTGACCCAAAACCTATCAAATCATACTGTTTAAAACAAATACTACTTAGGTCTTTTGCTTGAAATAGTTCTGCCTCAAGTGTTTTCGCCATCATCTGTGCAATTTTTTGTGTATTGTCATGATGAATTGAAGAATAAATAATTAAAGTTCTCATTAACAATCTCTCCTTTGGTTTGCTTTTTTTATATACTGTATTATTACCTCTATTATTATAGGATTAGTCTATCTGAAAATAATGCCGAGGGCCTTAAGGTGGCCGCTCATGGCTACGAGCTTGCGAGTGCCTAATGCGGGCACCGGGTGCTTGCACTTAGGCTCTGGAGTGTTTGGGAATATATTGTTATGTGTAGTTCCTGCCTCACTATGCTTCATCATTATAAATATACATATCAACCTGAATTGAAGTTCCCGTCAAATAACAAAATTTAATTATTTCGTCGTTAAAACTCATAATTGGTTGCTCTTCTCCGAATATATGAGGCACAATCATAAGGCAAAAATTAACGTCATACATAGATTTAATCTTTTGTAAAATAGGAATCTTCTCTTTAAGATTCTTAATAGTTTCTAAACATTGTTTCTCAATATCTAATCTCTCTTTATTAGATTTTTCTGCATCCCAAGATGAAAAAAATATTCTCTGCCACTTTTATTTAAATCACCTTTTTTCCACTTTTTAAAAGGCTCTATTCCTAGTAATTTCGTGATATCATCTGGATCAAATAATCCCTCAAGATTACCAACTAATCCTCTTTCAGTAATGTCTCCATTGCTCCCTATTCCAAAATATGTATAACTGTGAGTTTTTTCAAATTCCAAATTCATATAGTCCTTTCATTAAATCAAATTAACCTTGAGCATGATTTAAGCAGGAATTGCACATAACGTTTCGTGTTCCCGACGCCCCTGAGCCTACAGGCGGCTGCTCATGCCGGGGTACCCTCTGGGTCGGCTAATGCAGCCGCCACCTCGGTTGGCAAAGGGGTGTCTGGGAACATATGTTATGCGTAGTATCAAAATACTTTTAAGAAACCCATTTTGATATTTTATCTTTAAAATAATTTC
>CAZODB010000314.1:0-1748 GCA_964578425.1 uncultured Herbinix sp. | reverse complement strand
AAGGATCTATTCGGTAATCCTGGTAAGTATCAAACCTATCTTAGCAAAAAGACAGCATTTACTCCTTGTGTGAAGTGCGGATATGAGTTGCACAAGGGAAATTTTATGGGAGGTACAATATATTACTGCGAGCATTGTCAGTCATAAGCCCATTGAGCAGTAAGATTATATGCTATATGAAGTAAAACAATATAAAGTCAAGTAATTATAAAGGGGTAGAGCTAGATGGATACTTATGAAGCTATTTATTCGCGAAGGTCAGTTAGAGATTTTCAGGATAAGGAAGCCTAAGGAGTTCGATACCTGGGAAATTGGTTATGTGTTTAATCCTAAGTATTACGGTAAGGGTTATGCCACAGAAAGCTGTAGAGCTATTATCGACTATGGATTTAAGCATCTTAAGGTTCGAAGGCTTATTGCTATGTGCAACCCTGATAACATATCATCATGGAAGTTGCTAGAACGTTTGAAGATGAGACGCGAAGGACATCAAATTAAAAATATATATTTTAAGGAAGATGAGAATGGAAAACCAATTTGGAATGATACATATGAGTATGCTGTTTTGGCAGATGAGTGGTATATCAAATCAAATAAGAAAGAATATGAGATAAGAGGGGTACAGTGAGATGAGAACAGATATATCCATAAGACCTGAAACAGAGAAGGATTACGATGAAATTAATGAGTTAGTAATTCGTTCTTTTTCTGAGGGAACAAATTATTCAGATGGAACAGGGGAAGTTGCATTAATTAGGGAAATACGAGCAGGAAGATATTATATACCTGAGCTTACATTTGTAGCAGAGATAGATGGAAAAATAGTCGGACATTTTATGTTTTCACATTTTCCGCTATCTCAATCTGCAGAAGCTGCAGATTATGATAGGAGTATAATTAATACAGCTACGGTGATGCTAGCGCCTGTATCAGTACATGCAGATTATTTAAGGCAGGGTATCGGTACAGCCATGATTAGAATGGGAATCGATAAGGTGAAGGAGAGAGGTTATAAGGGAATTCTGGTAGAGGGGGATCCAGCATTTTATAACACACTTGGTTTTGAGACCTCATCAAAGTACAAGATCTACCCGACAAGTGGACATCCTATGCAGTATCCAGAATGCATGATGTATCAGGAGACTTATCTGGGTTCTCTAGATGGAATATCAGGATATGTGATGTATGACATGTATGAGAACGCATAGAAGGTGGTGTTATAATGAGATTTACATATTGCCCTATATGTGGCATGAAGCTAGTAAATAAGGATATTGGCGATGAGGGGCTATTACCTTTTTGCAGTAACTGTTCTAGGCCGTATTTCGATTGGTTTGGTCTTTGTATTATAACAGCTGTAGTTAATGAGTATAATGAAGTAGCCTTATTGAAGCAAAATTATGTATCTACTACCAATTGGGTTCTGGTGGCAGGCTATGTTAATCAGGGGGAAGCCTTGGAAGATGCTGTTATTAGAGAAGTGAGTGAAGAAACAGGCCAGAAGGCTGATAAGGTTACATATGTATCAAGCTATTACTATGATAAGAGAGATTTACTTATGGTAGGATATCGCTGTGATGTGAAGAAAAGGGAATTCAATATATCTAAGGAAGTAGATAATATTGAATGGCATAAACTACCAGAGGCTGTTGATTTGTTGCGTGAAGGAAGTATCGCTAAGCAATTACTGCAAGCTTGTATAAAATAATGTTAATATACCAAGTTAATAATTCATAATAGGGGGAGAA
>CAZODB010000313.1:0-1752 GCA_964578425.1 uncultured Herbinix sp. | reverse complement strand
TTCGAACAAGTCCAAAGCATGAAATAACATCTACGACCTACATTTTCTCGATTGTATCCATTAGATAATTTGCAAATTCCTCACCAGTAGCCCCTGTATCTCTTCCGGTAAGTACCAGTCTCTTCTCTGTTACTGTGGTAATATCCAGTGCTTTATATAGCTTATCAGCTTCCTCTTTATAACCGATATGAGCTAGAAGCATAGCACCTGCACGAATCATACTGCAGGGATCCGCATATATATCTCTGCCTTCCTTCACCATTCTCGGTGCTGAACCGTGAATAGCCTCAAACATGGCATAGCGTTTTCCTATATTGGCACTTCCAGCTGTTCCTACACCACCTTGGAATTCTGCGGCTTCATCTGTTATGATATCTCCGTAAAGATTAGGAAGTACTACAACCTGGAAATCCTTTCTTCTCTTCTCATCCACAAGCTTAGCGGTCATGATATCAATATACCAGTCATCTACTGAAATACCGGGATATTCTTTAGCCATCTTATAGAATATATCCAGGAATTTTCCGTCTGTGGTCTTAATAATGTTGGCCTTTGTCACTGCGGTAACTCTGGTCTTATTATTAGCCTTAGCAAATTCAAATGCTGTCCTTATAATTCTATCACAGCCTTGACTTGTAACTACTGTAAAGTCAACTCCCAGATCTTCGCTTACATTAACGCCCTTACTTCCTACAGCATAAGCTCCCTCTGTATTCTCACGGTAAAAGGTCCAGTCAATATCCTGTTCCGGAATTCTTACAGGTCTAACATTTGCAAAGAGGTCCAGCTCTTTACGCATGGCTACATTGGCACTTTCTACATTAGGCCAAGGATCACCCTTTCTGGGTGTGGTTGTAGGCCCTTTTAGAATAACGTGACATTTCTTTATTTCTTCTAAAACCGCAGGAGGAATCGCTTTATTTTCTTCAGCTCTTCTTTCAATAGTAAGGCCCTCTATATTTCTAAAAACCACCTTGCCGGTTCTTAAATCATCCTTTAGCAGATACTCTAACACTCTCTGAGCTTGTGCTGTAATAGCTGGACCTATGCCGTCTCCGCCACAAATACCAACTATAATCTGATCCAAGGAGCTATAATCAATAAAATCACCCTGGCTTTTCATTTCATCTACTCTTTGTAACTGCTCTTCAAGTAACTGTCCAAATTTTTCCTTTGCCGCTTCAATTTGATCTGTTCTTAACATCATCAATCCTCCAAATCATTTGTTTTTTCTAGGGTTTCAATTAAGCTTATCGAAGGTTACATTGTAACTTCCGATAACAGGCGTTGTTTTAACGCCATCAACCTTATTATAGGAACATGTTGCTAGTTCCTTTAATAAAATCCCAGATTTTATTGTATGTTAAGGAGTCAAGCTTGTCAACCCGCAGGTAAGCATTAGGCACCAAGCTCCTCTTTAGTTCTATCAATCACTGTTAACATTTCTTCATCGGTAATTACTGTCACTCTGCCCGTATCATATTCACTGTCTACCCATTCCTTTACCCTGGTTACAAGTGGATTATTTTTATCTAGAGCATTGTCACCTTTAAGCTTAAAATAGCTATTTATCCAATGAGCGATTCCAGCTAGACCAGAGGTATTGGATACTGCTACCATAACAGGGCGATTTAGAAATTTTTCAGTATCAAATATATTATATATTTCTTCATTTTTCAGTAGTCCATCTGCGTGAATACCAGCTCTTGTAACATTAAAATTCCTTCCTACAAATGGTGTCCTTGAAGGAAC
>CAZODB010000312.1:0-1837 GCA_964578425.1 uncultured Herbinix sp. | reverse complement strand
ATATTGTCCCAATATATTGACATTATATTTGTATCTTGTTATAATTTGGATGAATTGTTAAATTTCTTATATATAGAGGTTTGATAATATTAAATAATATAACAGGGGGCACGAAATGGAAAACAAAAACGAAGGAAAAGCCGTAGCGTCGTTAGTATTAGGAATAATCAGTTTAGTATTTATTTTCTTTGGGACATTCGCATTTATTGGTATGATTTTAGCCATTATTGGCTTAATACTTGGTATCTCTGCCAAGAAAGAGAATCCTGAGGATGGTAAGGCAAAAGCAGGTGTAGTGCTATGTATCATAGGTCTTGCATTATGTACCGTATCCTTAATAGCATGTGCTATATGCCTTAGCTCACTAGCTTCATTACCTATGTTTTAGTATATTATATTGGTTTATTAGAAAGGGCTTTTGCATCTTATTGCTTAAGCCCTTTCTTTATAGGAGGAAAACACCTCCGTTAAATGTTATTTAAAATTCATTATCTTTTTTGGAGGTTTTGTATGTTACCCACAATAAGCATCTTTGGAAAGACAATAGCTATGTATGGACTTATGATAGTAATAGGGATATTTATAGGTGTTGCCATAGCTATTTTCAGACATAAGAAATACAGTATTAGTAAGGATGATGTAATGTTCTCTTCCTGTTATGCAGGAATAGGCTTAATAGTAGGAGCCAAGCTCTTATATATAATAACGATAATCCCTATACTTATTAGGAACTGGAGTATTATCATAGCTGACATTCAGATTTTACTGCAAGTCCTTTCAGGTGGTTTCGTATTCTACGGTGGCTTATTTGGTGCTGTTATTGGATATTACATATATAGCAGACAGTATAAGCTGGACTTTATGGAGCTGATAGACCTAATAGCTCCTTCTATACCAATTATTCATGGAATAGGACGTATAGGCTGTTTCTTTGCAGGATGCTGCTATGGCCAGCACTATGATGGACCATTTCATATTATATTCAGGAATTCAACAGCTGCTCCCAATGGTATTCCATTATTTCCAATACAGCTAGTAGAAAGTATATGTAATCTAGCAGCAGGCATAGTACTTCTTATATATGCCAGACGTATTAGAAAACCGGGTCGGGTGACTGGAATATATATTGTTTATTATTCGATAATGCGATTTCTACTAGAATTTCTAAGAGGAGATATATCAAGAGGTATTATCTTTAATCTATCTACTTCTCAGATAATTAGTATATTTCTATTACCGTTAGGATTGTATTTAATCATAGGGTATAAAGCAAAAAGGAAAAAGTTTTAGGCTTGCCCTTACTGCATATTTGTCTTTAGCCATCAATATATTATAGTAACACAAATATAATTGGTGAAGCTATGGATAATCAAAATGAAAATAAGAATGAAATATCTGATATTACTCTATTTGTTAAGATTGGTATTGTTGTATTAAGTATGCTGGCAGTAATCGGACTGGGAGTAAAACTACTACCAGGTGCCATTACGGTATCGAGTATCGGAAAAAAGAGAGATCTGCCAATCTATAGTGTGTCAACAGATGAGAATAAGGTAGCATTAAGCTTTGATGCCGCCTGGGGGAATGAAGACACACAGACTATTCTAGACATCCTAGCCAAGCATGATGTGAAGGTAACCTTCTTTATGACAGGTGAATGGATGGGTAAATATCCTGAGGATGTGAAAACGTTTGTGGCAGCAGGGCATGATGTGGGCAATCACAGTGAAAACCATAAGCAGATGTCGAGACTTTCCGAACAGCAGTGCAAGGACGAGATTATGAAAGCCCATAAAAGGATTAAGGAGCTGACAGGAATTGAAATGGATTTGTTTCG
>CAZODB010000311.1:0-1841 GCA_964578425.1 uncultured Herbinix sp. | reverse complement strand
TGCCTTCTTCATCTACTAACATTCTTACGCTATTATGTCCGTCATATAGGTAGTAATGCTTTTTACCTTCTCTTTCCTGAGAGATTAGGTCGTCTCCCCTGGTGTAGTAGACTATTAAGTTGTCTTCATCGTCATACTCTGCTAGTACATGAGATAGCATTCCTGATGTGTCAACTAGATAATTCACTACTTTTCCATCAGTTGTTTTAGCTATTCTTCTTCCTGCGTAATCATATTGATAGCTTTCGGTTGTTGTTTTGTAATCATCTACAACAACTGCCTTAATTAATCTATCCTGATTATCATAAGTATAATCGGCTATTAAGGCTCCATCTATAGATATCTTTACTAGGTTGCCATTATCATCGTATACATAGGCTTTATTATCTTCTAGAATAAGTTGGTTTAATTCATTATAACCATATTTAGTGGTTTTGCCGTCTTCATCTTTTGATAACCTGTTGCTATTTAAATCATAAGTATATTTTGTCGTCCTAGTGCCTGATGAATCTGTTATAGTTTCTTTTACTAGTCTGTATAGCTGGTCATACTCATACTCTACAGTTCTCTTAGGTCCATCTGAGTCACTTTCTTCTAACTTTACTCGTTCACCTGCTTCACCAAGGGTATATATGTATCTTGCCATAATATTTTTATCTTTGTCAATAGTTTCTTGTTCAATTAGGCGGTTTACTTCATCATATTTATAAGTGGTAGTTATTCCACCTTCATATTTTACAGCGCTTCTATTACCATTGGCATCATATTCATATAGAGTTCCTGTTCCATCATGAGATACTACCCTTGTTAGTCTATTTCGGATGTCATAATTATAAGTAAATATATTACTTTCGGGATCTGTCATGGAAGAAATCTGTAAAAATTTATTGTAAGCAAAGATTGTACGGCTGCCAAGAGCATCTACAATTGCTGTGCTTCTTCCTAAGTCATGTTAAAAAAATAAGATGCATGACTTCTTACAATATCAAAGCCATGCACCCTTTTTCTGAATAAAAAACATTTTATTTATAAACTATCTATTCCAATAATTGTTGCTTTTACAGTAATATTGTTCCCACGTATATAAATTTCACTATATTCGTCATTAATTTCAAGTTGTATCATTATGATATCACTTTCGCCTATTACGCCTTTTTTCACATAATAAATTTCATTGTCTTCAGTGAGACTCATATCTTGGCTAATATACTTTATACCTTCTAATTGAATGTCAACTTCAACTATATCATCTGGTGTTATTTTTACTCCTGTTTCATTTTCAATAGAAAGCTCACTAAATAACTGAACTATCCTAACGGATAACGTCTCCTCATGTTTATTATATTTAACTTTTTCTATAGAAGAATCATGAAATGAATTTTTTTTTATAAAATCTTCAATTAACATTTTTACCTCCTACTTGGTGGTAGATGTGAAGGCCTCGAATATTTCCTGACTGGATTACCATTTTTGTCAAGATATAAATCATGTTTACCTGTAGAATTCGGATTATACCTATGGTAATGGTCTTTTCCTTCCCATCCGTCAGCACCTTTTCTTCCACGGTCAAACCTGATTTTCTCACCCGTTTTGGGATTTACAAAGTCTCTGCTACCCGTTTTGTTATCGGGGTGAGTTATCTCTTCCCATCCTTCCTCTAATAGGTCATCCGGATTTTCAGGTAATTCCTTTTGTCCTGCTTTATCTCCTTGATAAGAATCTTCTTTTGTCTTTTCCTTATCACTAGTCTTTTCTTCTGCCTTAGATATTACATCATCTCTTATACCTACCGCAACATCCCCAACACCAGTTCTTCCATTTAACAAACCCCATACAGTATC
>CAZODB010000310.1:0-1863 GCA_964578425.1 uncultured Herbinix sp. | reverse complement strand
TTCAATAATACGAATATTCTTACAATCGATTACGATGCTAGTCAACAAGTGGAGCTTGTGCAGCATACAACACTCCTATCAAATGAAAATGGCAGAGCGGTAATATCTGTTGATACAGGAAGAATCCCTGTGTCAAATGTAATCAGTCAATTATCGCAAGTATTGACAGTCTATAGCATAACCATAGCATCAAGACCAATAGAAGAAATAATTGCGAATATATATGAGGGGTACTCGATATGAAGCCTTACTTATCGCTTTTCAGAGTAAGATTAATAAACGGTCTGCAATATCGTGCTGCAGCGCTAGGTGGCCTTAGTACCCAGTTTTTCTGGGGATTAATGCTGGTTTTCATTTATGCAGCATTTTACTCCGGTACGGGAGAATCCGGTGGATTTTCTTATAAGGACCTGGTTACCTTCGTATGGCTTCAGCAAGCATTTCTATCTTTAGTATTCATATACGATTGGGATGCAGAGCTACTGGAAATGATAACAACAGGCGGAATAAGCTATGAATTATGCAGACCGATAAATCTTTATCAGGTATGGTATGTAAAGCTCTTATCCAAAAGAGTGGCAAGAGTCTCATTACGATTCTTTCCGGTTGTGATATTAGCATTTTTACTACCATATCCATATAACTTATCCATGCCAATAAGTCCGACAGCATTTTGTCTGTTTATTGTGACCTTATTTTTGGGTTTGCTTCTGGTAGTAGCTATTTCAATGCTGATTTATATTTCGATTTTTAAAACAATGTCACCTGTGGGAACAATCGGAATATTCGGTATAATCGGAGAGTTTTTTGCAGGAATGACGATTCCCATACCCCTAATGCCCCCATGGTTACAAAGGATATGTATGATGCTACCATTCCGCTATACATCAGATTTGCCATTTCGAGTATATTCAGGGAGTATCAGTACTAATGAAGCGCTAATGGGGATTGCTCTTCAGGTGATATGGGTTATAGTTCTAATTTTGGCAGGATCTTTAGTTATGAGAAAAGTCATCCGTCTGTCAGTCGTTCAAGGAGGATAGTGTGAAAAATAAGATTTTTCACCAAGCGAATTTATTTGCTTTGCAAATATTGTGCCTTTGGCCCTAAAGGTTGCACTCTTTGAAGAAAGGAATGATTATAAAAGTGAAAGAAAAACAGATCACTTATAAAGTTTGTACCTGCGTAATCCTCGGTACAAACTTCGTATATATTAAAAAATGTGCAGAAATGGAGGATAGACATGAAACTATATTTTAGATATATCTCATATCTTATGAAATCACAGCTCCAATATAAAGCTTCATTTATTATGATGGTTATAGCTCAATTTATTACACCTTTTGCACTATTTGCAGGCATATATTTTCTATTTGAACGATTCGGGAGTATAAAGGGATGGACCAGATATGAAGTGTTTATATGCTACGCTGTGGTTGGAGCTTGTTTTTCCATTGCCACATGCTTTGCCCGTGGATTCGATAGGTTTGATAATATGATAAGAACAGCCTCATTTGACAGGATATTAGTCCGTCCTAGAGGCACTGTACTTCAAGTTCTGGGATCAGGCTTTGACATAAAAAGAATAGGCTCCTTATTGCAGGCAACTATTGTCCTTATAGTAGCACTGGCTTGTGCCGATATATCCTGGAGCCTTGCAAAGATACTTGTGTTAATTAATATGCTTGTGGGTGGAAGTATTATCTTCTCAGGCGTGTATATGCTTCAGGCTGCGGCAGCATTTTGGACAATTGAGGCTCTTGAGGTTGCTAATATATTCACGCACGGAATGAAGGAGCATGCAAGCTACCCGCTAAATATCTTCCCAAAATGGATAACAATCTTCTTTACCTATGTAATACC
>CAZODB010000309.1:0-1867 GCA_964578425.1 uncultured Herbinix sp. | reverse complement strand
GCAATAAGTACAATTATCATGTTTAGCGTATTGATATATGAAGTAACAGGGCCAATATTTGCCAAGCTGGCAATTCAAAATGCCGGAGAGATTAATGGACTTAAAAAAGCAGAAGAAAAGCCAAAAAAGAATAAAAAAATACTAAAGAATAACTCACAATTAGATGGATAAGTATGATATAGTCATAATAGGAGGTGCAGCTATGTACGCATTATTTGTTGTATTAAATGAGATAGACTATATAGAGGATATTCTCTCGGGATTTGTAGATAATGAAATTAGTGGTGCAACTATCGTTGAAAGCCAGGGAATGGGAAGTGCTATAGTTAATAGCAATAATGAAAGCATGCCCTTGTTTGCCACA
This sequence comes from uncultured Herbinix sp., assembly GCA_964578425.1. Classification (GTDB taxonomy): domain Bacteria; phylum Bacillota; class Clostridia; order Lachnospirales; family Lachnospiraceae; genus Mobilitalea. Next base: position 1,503 of record CAZODB010000309.1, on the reverse strand, counting down.
TTACGTATGATGATCGGAGATTCACATCCTTATAGCAAAACCGTGTTTACCGTATTAAAAAATGAAGCTATGGTTGAAAAAGCTGTTGGCGTAGTCCAAGAAGTTCTTTCGGATATAAAAGATACGGGAATAGGATTTATGTTCACAGTTCCAGTTGCAAACGTATATCCTATGCAAAAGGACTCGTAACAGGTTTACTTGTTCTAAATATCAATGACTTTATAACAAAAGAAACCATAGAGAAGAATAGTTCTTTTCTATGGTTTCTTATTTCAATGGGGTTTTTATATCTATGGGCTTGGTAATTGGTTAGGAGGTAGGTAGACTTCATGCTTACCTATGCACATTATCACTTATCTGCTTAATCTTTAATTTTAAGAGCACGGAAAGAATTAATTACTGCAATGATAGTCACGCCCACATCTCCAAATATGGCTGCCCATAGATTCGTAATACCTAAGGCGCTCAGAATTAGAATAATTATCTTTACACCGATTGCAAATACGATATTTTGATTTGCAATTCTCATTATTTTTTTCGATATCCTGATAGCAAGTGGAATCTTTGAGGGCTCATCAGTCATGATAACCACATCTGCCGCCTCAATAGCAGCATCTGATCCAAGACCACCCATAGCAATTCCCACATCCGCCCTGGCAAGCACCGGGGCATCGTTTATACCATCGCCGACATATGCCAGTTTGCCTTTATCTGATGTCTGCGTCAGCAGCTCCTCCAGCTTATCTACCTTATCTCCAGGCAATAGTTCAGCAAACACCTTATCAAGTCCAAGGATCCCAGCTATCTTCTCCCCCACACTATGATTATCACCGGTTAGCATAACCGTCTGCTTTATACTAGTAGCCCTTAGCTTCTTAATAGCCTCAGCAGAATCCTTCTTAAGCTCATCTGCTATCAATATATATCCTGCATATTGATTATCTATCCCTACATGGACGACTGTACCTACGAGCTCATCGCGGCTATAATCTATGCCTCTTAGCTTCATCAGCTTAGCATTACCCGCTATAATCATCTTCCCCCTGACCACTGCCTCTATACCATGACCGGCAATTTCATTGGCATCCGAGACTATGCTTTGGTCAACATCCTTCCCATAGGCCTTAAGAATAGACCCTGATATGGGATGGGTGGAAAAGCTTTCTGCATGGGCAGTAAGCTCTAACAATTCCTCACTTAGCATCCCCTGAGGATTGATTTCCTGAACCTCAAATACACCCTTAGTCAAGGTTCCCGTCTTATCAAATACCATGATTTCTGTATTGGCCAAGGGCTCAAAGTAGTTGCTTCCCTTAACAAGTATTCCTTTCTTAGATGCTCCTCCTATTCCGCTAAAGAAGGTCAATGGAATAGATATAACCAAGGCACAGGGGCAGGAAACCACAAGGAATGATAATGCCCTATAGGTCCATTCACTAAAGCTTGCTCCTTCAATTAAAAACGGAGGAAGGAGGGCCAGCAATACCGCAAGAATTACAACAA
>CAZODB010000308.1:0-1896 GCA_964578425.1 uncultured Herbinix sp. | reverse complement strand
ATCAAATAAATGAAGCGTCAGTAAGAATGGACACAACTATAGTTATGCTTTTAATTATAATTTTTAAACCTAATATGCTGCTACAACTACCGTCAGCATCCATTATTATATTCGCCCCCTTCATTATTTTTTATGATTTTATAAAGCCTAACACTAATAGTCTAGCCTCATAATAATAACATGTCAAGTTTATTCATTGCCATGATTAAGTACAATAATCCTATCGCAAAATACCGATGAAGACATTCTATGGGCATATATGTATAAGCTTACACATATATACCCATAGAATATTTAAAAAATAATTCAATTTATTAACAAGAAGAACACTCGTGACCTTAGTCATAAGAGGTTCAATATAGCTTAGATACTATTTATTAGTTTTTGCTAAGGCTGCCTCTGCCTCCCCCTTAGTATATCCAAAGATGAATTGATATAACTCTATACGATTAGTCTCCCAATCAATAACTATGGGATAACCGATACCATTATATTTCTTTGGCGCCTCGAATGCTCCGTCCACAGGGACTCTGAAGGTCTCTAATTTAGTCAACTTGTTTTCAACAATAGCTTCCATCATCTTCTCAATTTGCTTTTGATTTAAGTCCGTTGTCACATGACTTAGGGCCTGAGTGCTTATAGGAAGTATCTTAAAAAGATTTTTAGAGGACATCAAGCTGTCAAACATAGCACTTAAGGCCCTTTGCTGACGAACAACACGGCCATAGTCAAAGTTGGCTCCTCCCAGAGTCTTAACCTTTCTGACTCTTACATATCCCATAACCTGATTACCATTAAGTTGATTCTTACCTGCAACAACATTTCTATTAGACTTCTTTGATATATAGTTAGTCCTATTAAGGTATTTTGCTTCCTCCTTACCAAGCTCTATTTCTACTCCGCCCAGCAGATCCACTATTTTCTCAAAGGCATCGAAATCTACTGATGCATATCCGTCAATGTGAATCTTATAATTTTCTTCTATAGTCTTTATTAATAGCTCAGCCCCTCCCTTGGAATAGGCAGAATTTAGCTTGTTAGCCTTATATCCAGGAATCTCAACGTAGCTATCCCTAAGAAGTGAGGTCAGCTTAAGGGTTCCATCCTTTGTGTTGATAGAGCCTATCAGTATTGCGTCCGTATTTCTTGCCCCACCAATTTTCTCAATTCCAAATATAAGATAATTGTACACATAGTCCTCACGAACCACATTCTCAGAAGGCTCTCTTCTATCGAAAACCTCTTTATCATCCTCTTGGTCTGAATTATGCTGTACATTGTTGAATACAAACTTACTTGCCATTTTATATAGCAAGCTTCTTCCAGGCTTGGTCCCTACAGCAAACAAAAGCAAAGCCAGTATTATCAAAAGAGTGATTCCCGTACCCTTAAGAAGCCTATGCTTTTTCTTTTTTCCCTTTTTGGGCTTTTTATCATCTATCCGTGGATTAATATCCTCATCCAATATATCAAGAACCTGTTGCTTCAACAGTTCTTCCGTTCTTTTATCCTTCATTATAATCCCCTCTTTAAATTATTATGTCCATTGTCAAGGTAGCTTTGGGTAATGCATTCATATATTGTATAAACATTCAAGACATGATATCTATAATAAGCTTTAAATGCTTTCCTAGTAATTTACTATCTTATTTTATCACATATTCTCGAAATTTGAAGTGGTAATAAAAGATTTAAAGAAAATTTAAGATTCAAAAGTTTTCCTAATATAATTAAAACTTGTATTTGTTTATAATGTCAATACGTAAACTGTACAAGTTGGCAAACACAAAACTATCACAAAATTACCTTAATATTTGGATTGACTTTTAAAATAGTTTTGATATACTTTATATTATTGGGGCATTAGCGCAGCTGGGAGCGCACCACACTGGCAGT
>CAZODB010000307.1:0-1904 GCA_964578425.1 uncultured Herbinix sp. | reverse complement strand
TATTATTACTATTGACAAATAAAGTTATTAAGCGTATACTACATTACATAACTAATGTAGTAGTGTGAGGTGATATTTATGAAAATAAACTACGATAGCTTAAAACCTTTATATCTGCAAATAGCAGAGGCCATCGAGGATGATATTATTCAAGGTGTGCTTAAAGAGGGTGAGCAATCTTACTCTCAACTTAGTATTTCAAAAGAATTAAATGTTAATCCTGCTACTGCGGCCAAGGGTATTAATGTTTTAGTTCTAAAAGGCATATTAGATAAGCAAAGAGGACTCTCGATGACTGTGGCAGAAGGTGCAAGAAATAGACTTATAGCAGAAAGGATAAATAATGAAATCCATGCTCAGGCATATGAGCTTGTGAAGGAATCCAAGAAAATCAGCATGTCTAAGGAGGCTGTGATCAAGTTAATTCATGAAATATATGATAAATGGGAAAGGGATGGGGAATATGAGTAATTGTATTATTACAACAAGACAAGTAAAAAAGGAATATGGTAACAAATTGGCTCTTGACGGTTTTGATATTAATATATTTTCTAATAGAATTATCGGACTTATCGGAAAGAATGGTTCGGGTAAAACTACATTGTTGAAAATCCTAGCCGGTCAGCTGGATGCAACTAGCGGCGAGGTTAAGGTGTTTTCTGACAATCCTATGGATAACTTAAGTATATTAAAGAGATTGATTTATATCTATCATGATTATGATTATCTAAGAGGCTTAAGGCTTAATCATATCTTCTCTCACTACAATGAGATGTATGATAGCTTTGATATGAACTTTGCCTATAAGCTGCTTGAATACTTTGACTTAAAGCCCTCTATGAAATATCATCAGCTTTCACAGGGAATGGCCAGTACCTTTAATTTTATATGCGCCCTTGCATCCCGTGCTGAGTTAACCATGCTTGATGAGCCTGTACTTGGCATGGATGTATCAGTCAGAAAATCAGTGTATGAGGTTCTTTTAAGAGATTATACCGAATTCCCAAGAACATTTATTATTTCCAGTCACCTAATATCGGAGATAGAGGGAGTGCTCTCAGATATAATATTAATAGATGAAGGAAGGCTCTTACTCAATGATAATGTAGAAAACACCAGGGAATATGCTTACCGAGTAGATGGCCACAAGAACCAGATCCATGAATATACTCTAGATAAGGATCTTATGTATTCTAGACTTGGTGATGTAAGTAGCTACGCCATTATTCGTGGTTTATTATCTGAAGGCGTGAAAAAGGAATGCGCAGTCAAAGGACTAGAGTTATCCCAGGTTAGAATTGAGGATTTATTTATATATTTAACAAAACAAAATAAGGAGGCTGACTTAGAATGCTTATGGGAAAGGACGAAATAAAAAACACCTTAGTGTTAACAAAGTTTAAATTTAAACATTTAAGTAGTAATTTACTTATGATGTTTTTTATTCTACTCTTCATATTTATAGCAAGTATATTTTCCACTATCTTGAGATCCTTCAAGTATAAAACTTTGGCAGAAGATTTTATTCTAGGTGACCATACTTTTTTAATATTTTTCTGCCTAATCATTTTATTTATATCTCTTTGCACATTTTATAGGCGGAGAAATAGTTGCTACAAGGTGTTTCCTCAAACAAATACCAGTCGCTTCTTGTCAACTCAATTGTCTATATATCTCTTGACGGTAGTGATGAGCTTATTCTCTCTTGCACTATATTTAATTAAATTTATGGTGTTTAAATTAATAGCTTCTTTCAAAAATAATATTGTAATCGCCTTCAGCTTTGATCTAGGATTTGTTATAAACGGTTTTTTTGTTTATCTCTTGTATGCCCTATTAGCATCAACATTTATATCGTTTATTGCTCTTCTGATTCGTAAATATAATGCTATAGCGGTGGTTGC
>CAZODB010000306.1:0-1929 GCA_964578425.1 uncultured Herbinix sp. | reverse complement strand
TGCTTTTTTCTTTGAAAGGTTACTATTATGCTGAACAGTAGCGGTTGCAACAATACTTCAAAAATGCTTGACACAATATTAACAGGCACATCAACGGGAGCAAGATAGATAAGTCCTTCGATAGAGCCGGGAGCAGGCCCATATGTGCTAACGATGCCGAGTATAACAAGAATAGCCCAAAGTCTAAGCCAAGCCAGCTTTTTACCAATAATGCTGTCTTTAATCCACCAAACAACGATTCCGAGCAGTATACCTCTGACTATTTGACCAAGTATAATCGCCAATCCGCTAATCTCATCCATAGGCTTAAAACCTAAGAGTTCCAAATAGGCATCTTCATAGTTAAGCAGTTGCGTAAAAATCAATCCGCAAAAGAAGTAAGTAAAAGTGTGTGCCGCCGTTACTTTCGTAAAAAACCTGAGTTTTTCGTTTGAGAACAGTTTAGTCATTGTTTTCAACCTCCCTGCTCTGCTTTTGTTTCCGCAAAACGCACCAATCTCTGTGCCCACATTCGGGACAAGTCGTCCAGCGTACTTTATGGCTGCCGGTGCTAAAAAATGCCTGCCTTAGTGACGGCTTGAAAATCGAGTCACATTTGGGACAAATATATTCGGCATCTTTTAGTTGAAAAGTTGAAATCAACAGACCGATTATTGCAACGGATATATATACCGCAAGTCCCCACCAGATGCGTGATGCTACGAGCCACGTCATAAACAAGAACCCTGAGGCTACTGCAATTCCTACTCCAGTATAAATCATAGCCAGCTTTTTCTTGTTGCGAACCTTGTTCCTCTTTTTCATAATGTCTTCTATACCAAGAACTGTATTTACCGGGATAATGGCTTTGTCGCGGATGTTTTCTTTGATGACATTGATCATATCCAACTGTTTCTGTCGCTCGTCGATTTCGTCAGCAAGTAATTTCTCTTGCTCGTCAAGCAATAATGCGAGGATTTTTCCCGAAAATTCACTCTCCAAGACGCTTTTGATGGAGTTAAGCGAGAGTCCAATCGCCTTTAGAGTTATAATAAGCTGAAATTTTCGCAAATCGTCATCGTTGTAGAGCCGTCTGCCGCCTTCGCTTAGTTCAGTCGGGGGTAGTAGTCCTTTTGTATCATAAAATTGCACCGTTCTGACCGACACGTTACACAGCTTCGCCAATTCTCCAGTAGTATATTTTGACATAGATTTCACCTCCTTGACCTAACTTTACAACATCACGTTACGTCATGAGCAATAGGTTACGTTAGGGGATTTTTCGTATAACGCTGGGGGATTTTTTGCAAAACAACTTCAATTCAAACTATAAATCTGTTACACTTACATTTCCTTATCGGTTATATCCGAAAATACAAATAATATTCATCACACGTTATTAATAGTGTATCAATCACCTTAATAGGTTAATGATACACTAGATTTTTATAACTCTGCCTCGTAAATCCTTGAACTCTCACCCCAAGGATGATACCCTTCTCCTATGTAGTGAAAACCATATTTCTCATAGTATCCAATATGTCCGGTACAAAGATAGAGGCTCGAAAAGCCACCATTCCTTGCATCCTCCTTTGCCTTCTCAAGAAGCAATGCGCCGTATGATTTACCACGATGGGCTTCTTCAATATATAGAGCACACATCCAAGGATAGAGATCCATCCTGCTGATAAAATCATTTGTAATCAGTCCTGCACAACCTATAATTTCGTCCTCATCCATCAAAAGGTACCACTGTGGTAATGGATTCTTAGTTGTAATACAATTATTTATACAATCCTCATATACCATTAGACTTTCCTTACTTGCCCATTTACTCTGAAAATATTTTATCACTCTGTCTTTATATTCTGGACTTTCTTTTACTGAAATAATTCTCATTTTATGCTCGTCTCCCCATTTTTATTTTGCTTATTAGTCTTTCTATTCTGT
>CAZODB010000305.1:0-1947 GCA_964578425.1 uncultured Herbinix sp. | reverse complement strand
ATTAGCTTTACAGTGTTAGCAATTTCAATTGGATATGTGCTTCTGACAAATGCTTTATAAAAGGAGGGCTGTGTATGAAAGGAACCTTATATATTTGTTTTATTGCAACACTACTTGTTCTTTTTCTGTCTGGTTGCCACAAAACCATAACGCCTGATGAATTGAGGGATCTTAAAAATGCCGCTGATAATTATTCATTGGAGGATGTAAAGCGTGACGGTTATGTCGTTATAGAGGATCTCAGTGTCACCTATGGAGAAGATACCTGGCAGAACTTTATTGATTTGTCTTCAGATAAGATACCCTGCAAAATCCGCGTCGTCCACTACTACACACTCGATGATGCCTCACAGTACGATCCGACGTATTATGAAAGTATAAAGGACAAATACCCAATGATGTATATCTTCGAACTTGTTTATAACGGGGAAACATTCTGTGAAAGCCATTATGAAGAGGATAAGCTGTATCAGCCAGAATATAAATATCTGATTAGATACGAGGGAAATGCCGAAACTCCCAATGCCACCTTTACTTCCTATGTAAGATATGTATTGGTAAATGATGATAGTGTTACTTGGGACGATATTATGCATGGCATGCTTAGCTCTCAGTCAGATGCTTATATACCACACAGTCAAATATACATTAACCTAGTTTATAAGGAGGGATATAATAAATGACCAAGTTTAAGAAGTTTTATCTATTCTCTGTGGTAGGCGTGCTTATAGCCTCGTTTTACCCTCTGTTTATGGGTGTAAAGGTTGTTGCCGATATGTTACAAAGTGGAACAGTCTTGGCAGAAAATTACCCAAAATACATAATTCCATATACTCCTATCAGCTTGGCAGTCATAATTGCTATATTGCTATTACCGGTCTTCATGAAATATGCCCAAAAATTCGCATTGACCTTAGCATCTGCCATATCTCTTATAGTCTTTTTTGTATTGGAGTTACTGCTTGAAAGCAAGGTTATAGTCACATCTACTTCTACGACGACACTTGAAAATTGGCAAATGTTTATGTGTTATGTACCACCGGAAAACATTCAGACGAGAACCTGGCGAGCAGTTGATGTTCTGATTGGAGATTATAGTCCGGCATTTAAAATTCATTTTTATATTATTTCTGTAGTTTTGATATTTGCTATCCTGAACTGCTTTTACGGCTTTGCTCATATGATTATTAGTAAAAATAAAAGCAGATTAAAAGCACTGGTAATGCAATCAGTATCCACAGCTTTCTTTCTTGGTCTTTGCATTTTGGCTTGTTTTACTGCTTTTTTTAGAGATGGAGAAATAACAGTATCGGCTCTTTCAGCGATTCTTATGGCTTTATTCTTCGTAGTGTTCGGTGTAACAGCAGGAGTATATGTTGGCTCATTTCTGCTTAATAAGAGGAATACACTTTCAGTATTACTTCCGTCAATTGTGGCATCAGGCATTACACTTATTATGTATATGGCCGAGATGATTCTTCTGAGCGGCCATTTATACCGTTTTGGCTCAGGATTTTTATTCGATGGACTGGCAGGCCTTGTACTTGCCCCTATAGATATACTGGTTATTATCGCTTCAGGATGCATAAATGCTGCCATATGCTATACTTTTAACAAACCAGTAAAGCACCATTAAGCATCTTTATAGCTTCTCTGATAGGTCTATTTCTATTGGATGAGGACTCTCTTGGCTACCAGTATGTAAAAGGTTGTTGATTATCACCATCTACTAGGACCCCGCAGAAGAATATTTCCTTACCCCCAGCCTCCATGCCCCTACACATGGCAGGATAAAGAGAGATCCCATTATTGGAATAAATGCATAAACCCAACCCATTCCATCTACTCTATCCAGTAAATATAGCATTGGTAGGTAATTTACTGTTCCGAATGGTATTACATAGGTAAAGAAGATTGTTATCCATTTTGGGAAGATATTTAGCGGGT
>CAZODB010000304.1:0-1964 GCA_964578425.1 uncultured Herbinix sp. | reverse complement strand
CTACGTGAACCCATGGAAACCAAGATATTTCTCGGTGCGAAACCCCAAGGCATTGAAAGAGATGAAAAGGGTCGTATTATTAATAATCTCACTCCATATCTTACTCTTTCCATGCCGATGATGTTCAGTGCTATGAGCTACGTTTCTATCAGCTATAATGCCCATGAAAGCTTGGCAAGGGCAGCTAAGGAGCTTAACATTCTCTATAACACAGGAGAGGGAGGACTCCATGAGGATTTCTACTGCTATGGGGACAACACAATTGTACAGGTGGCTTCAGGCCGTTTTGGAGTCCATCCCGATTATCTTAACAGTAGCGCAGCCATTGAGATTAAGATGGGTCAGGGAGCTAAGCCGGGTATAGGAGGACATCTACCAGGTACAAAAATTGTTGGAGATGTATCTAGGACCCGTATGATTCCAGAGGGAAGCGATGCTATTTCCCCTGCACCTCATCATGACATATACTCGATAGAAGATTTAAGACAGCTGGTTTACTCATTAAAAGAAGCCACTGGTTATAAAAAACCTGTAATCGTAAAAATTGCAGCCGTACATAATGTATCAGCTATTGCAAGTGGTATTGCCAGAAGGTTTGTGTCAAGTGTTTATTGGCAACTTCCCATTTTCAGTTTTTCTTTAGATTAAAAGTGAATAAATTTATTGTTTATTCATGCCAACCTCATAAACTGAATCAGCATCTAGTACCAAGAAGTTCCTTGTACTAAGTTTTTTCAATTCCAAAATCAGCTCTTTTATATCCTAATTCTCATGCAAAAGCTCTCCTAAATACTTTACGTGATTCTGTTTGAATGGCATCTAGCATTGGCATATGATGGTTGAGTATATCTATGTATGGATTCCCTTTTCCATCTTTTTTAGGAGCCTTTGCTGCACTCAGGGTCTTTAGTATCTCATATATTGGCTCGGCTATTATTATCCCATCGGTATATCGTTCTATGGTGCTGACTAATTCCTTATTCTCCTTGCAGCTAAGCAGCTTTGCCATGTTGTGGGCTCCGCTTGTCGACCAACGTCTACGTCCACCCTTCATCCGCAGAGTTATTATCGTACAGTTCTGATTCTCCTGCACCCCCATGTTTTTATACACTAAGCCTGTCGGTGCCTCTGGATAATCATTTCGCTGTTTCTGCCATGGTGTCAGACCGGCTCTGTTATTATTCAGGTATTCGTATAATTCTCTTGCTTTCTTGCTGCTCTTATCTTTTTCATCATTGCTTTCCACGCTGTCTGCATACTGGCTTATATAAGCAAACATCTCATCATACTGTTCTTCCTCAAATAGCCAAGTAATCCTACTCTGTGCTTCCTTTGGAGCGATATTTCTTCTTATGCTTTGGTGTATGTGAAATCGATCTAATTGATACACAACATCAGGATCATAAGGTTCCTTGATCCAACTACCTCCATCGCCATTTAATACACGTATCTCTATCTCGTCTGCATTGTATGTTCTTCTTATCCTGGCTTCTCTTTTGGCATGGAAGTCATCACTCTTCTCCATCCCGGCAATGACAATCTTACCACTTAGACGGTTGCAACCCTTCCCGTCATTTTCCCAACCTTCATACGTAGTCGCCACCTTCATTTCCTGCTTAGGAGCCTTCTTATGCTTCTTATCCTGCATCTTAAGCCACACACCATCCATTTCCTCAAAAAGCAGCTTTATCTCTTTCGTGCCCTTTCCGTCAGTGGTATCCATTTCCTTAACCATACAGTTTTCTTCATTCGATATTCGATCCCCAAGTTTCTGAACCAATCCCCATGTTCCTCCATGGCTGATTGACTGTCCACTAGTATTACTAATAATCTCGGAAGTCGTCTTATAGGAGTTCTGGCTAACTACATTTGCAATCTTTTCAGCCATATTTGTTGAGAACAGGCCAATCTTATCCATTTGCATAGCCTTATCCAAAGGGTATATCCATGCTTTATGCCCCTCG
>CAZODB010000303.1:0-1968 GCA_964578425.1 uncultured Herbinix sp. | reverse complement strand
TTTCTAATGGATTTTGCGCAGGAGGCGGGAATTCCCATGAGAGGTCATACATTAGTATGGCACGCTCAGACACCGAGATGGTTTTTTGCTGAGGGTTATTCAAAGGATGTAAATGCTCCATTAGTATCTAAGGAATTAATGCTAAAACGGTTAGAAAATTATATAAAAAATGTATTAGAATATTCCCAAACCCATTATCCAGGCTTGATATATGCATGGGATGTGGTTAATGAGGCCATTGAAGTATCAGATGGTAATCCCGGAGGATACCGCTCTAAGGATAGCAATTGGTATCAGGTTATTGGTGAAGAGTTTCTTGAGAAAGCCTTCGAGTATGCAAGAAAGTATGCTGACCCTGAGGTTAAGCTTTTCTATAATGACTATAATACTGAGCAAGGAGTAAAAATGCTTGCTATTATAGAGATGGTTGAAACATTAAAGCAGAAGGGAATCATTGATGGTATTGGTCTTCAGTGCCATATAGGACATGACTCTCCATCTATAGCAGATATTGAGTACTCCATAAAAAAGTATGCTGAAACTGGATTAGAAATACATATTACAGAATTAGATATGGGCTTAACAGATAACTCGGAAGAAGAGCTTATGAAACAGGGATCTAGGTACAGGCGCTTATTTTTAATATTAAAGCATATTAAGGACAAGGGCTTTGCAAATATAACCAATGTTACATTTTGGGGAATGTCAGATGATATATCATGGCTAAATGAGCCGGGAGTTCCTAATTATCCTCTGCTATTTGATAAGTATTTAGTTCAAAAGCCTGCATTCTGGGGAGCCATACTACATCCGGACATGCCGTTAAATTGATTTATTATACTTAGTTACAATTGACAACACATAGAAGGTGTTATATTAAATGATTAAAATGACAGATAAAATAAAAGTATGTATATTTTTGTTCGTTATATCCATAGGGCTATCAGGGTGTAGTCTTGCTCCGAAAGAGGAGCTACTACCTGATGCCCCTATAATTCAGACCAGTGCAATTAAGCCATATCAGAGTGTTGAGGTTATAAAAGGTGATATTATCGAAAGAGTAGGGTTTGATTGTACCTATAAAGCATTTGATACAGAGCAGCTTAGCTTCGCTATAAATGGAAAACGTATTGATCATATATATGTTAGTGAAGGTGATTTTATTGAGGCCGGTGATTTATTGGCTGATTTAGAGATGGGTGATATAAATGAACAGATTGAGATACGAAGAAAGAATATTGAACTACTAGAACTAAGACTTTCTAATGAAAAAGAGCTAAAGGAACTAGCCCTGAGAAATTATATGATGATTAAGAATACAGAAGGTTATCAGGTGCAGATAGGTCATAGGTATGAGTTAGAGGTAGTTAATTACGAAAATTCAATAAGTAAAATCAATGATGATCTGTTTATTGAGCAGATGCGATATGATAGTCTTAAGGATGATGTAAAGAATAGGCAAATTATAGCTGGAATAAAAGGTATCGTATCATATGTGGCTAGCTTTAATAGGTATGACACTTCAAATAAGGAAAAAAATGTTGTATCTATATATGACCCAGATACAATGGTATTTGTTGTAAGCAATGCAAATCCTGATTTATTTAATATAGGGGATAAGATTGATATATTAGTATCAGGTACAGAGTATCAAGGAATAGTTATTAGGCCAGACGAGTCTGATGATACAGAAGAATCAACCATAAAATCCAGCGAGGTTTACATTAAGCTAGAGGATGATGACAATAATCTTCAAAGTGGTGATAGAGGTGAAATCACATTTACACTTACAGAATTATATGATGTCTTGTATCTACCGTCTGTAGCAGTTCATGAAGATGATGGTAAAGCTTTTGTATATATTGAAGATGAGGGTGGTTTTAAAAGTATCAAGGAAGTTAAGATAGGATTAAAGGCTGATAGAAAGGTTGAGATTATCTCCGGTTTGGAAAAAGGTGATAATGTCAT
>CAZODB010000302.1:0-1989 GCA_964578425.1 uncultured Herbinix sp. | reverse complement strand
GTGATATAAATGATCAGATTGAGATGCGAAGAAAGAATATTGAACTACTGGAACTAAGACTTTCTAATGAAAAAGAGTTAAAGGAACTAGCCCTAAGAAATTATATAATGATTAAGAATACAGAAGGTTATCAGGTGCAGATAGGTCAAAGGTATGAATTAGAGATAGTTAATTACGAAAACTCAATAAGCAAAATCAATGATGATCTGTATATTGAGCAAATGCGATACGATAGTCTCAAGGATGATGTAAAGGACAGACAAATTATTGCAGGAATAAAAGGGATTGTATCGTATGTGGCAAGTTTTAATAGGTATGATACTTCTAACAAGGAGAAAAATGTTATATCTATATATGACCCAGATACAATGGTGTTTGTTGTAAGCAATGCAAATCCTGAATTATTTGGTATTGGTGATAGTATTAATATATCAGTATCAGGTACAGAGTATCAAGGAATAGTTATTAGGCCAGATGAGTCTGATGATACAGAAGGATCAACCATAAAATCCGATGAGGTTTACATTAAGTTAGAGGATGAGGAAAATAATCTTCAAAGTGGTGATAGAGGTGAAATCACATTTACGCTTACAGAATTATATGATGTCTTGTATCTACCGACAGTAGCAGTTCATGAAGAGGATGATAAAGCCTTTGTATATATAGAAGATGAGGGTGGATTTAAGAGTATCAAGGAAGTAGTGATTGGATTACAGGCTGATAGAAAGGTTGAGATTATCTCCGGTTTGGAAAAAGGTGATAATGTCATAATAAATTAGCCACATTATATGAACCACAAGCTTATAAGGGCATGGTGTGTCTTACATGAAAGAGGTTAGGAGCATGGTAAGAAAGCTACTATATATTATTATGACATCTATGGTTATACTAAATGGATGCAAGAATAAGGATGATGTGATACCGACTTTAACAGAATCAGTTGGTACAGAGTTAATGACAGCGGTTGTATCCCGTGGTGATATATATGATTTGACCACTTATGATGCAAAAATATATCCTCAGGTAGAGGAACTGTATTCTGTTATAGATGGAAATGTAGGAAATATTCCGGTGTATCTTGGACAAGAGGTAAAAAAAGGAGAAGTATTACTTAATCTTGATGATGAGAGCATGAAAGAGGAGCTTTCAAGGCTTGAAAAAGAACTGGAGGATACAAAAACCAATAATAACTATACGAATATACAGTCAACTCTAGATATTCAGATAGCCAAGCTTAATATGGCACAAAAAATATCTGACAAAGCATCTGCAATCGAAATTGCACAGATTAAGACAGATATTGAAAAATCAGAATTATTATCAAAGCAAGCAATTGATTATCAGGAGTTTAATATAAGAAAGACTAAGGAAAGGATACAAGCAATTAAAGATAAATTAAAAAGCAATACAATTAAAGCTCCCTTTGATGGAACTATTGTATTTATTAAATATATTAGACTTAATGAACGTATAAGCGCATATGACACCATATTTATCATAGCAAATTCTAATAACATTCATTTACAAAGCAGCTTTATCAGTGAGAGTGATATACGAAATGCCAGTGAATTATACGCAACGATAAAGGGTAAGGAATATGATGTTGAATATCTGCCACTTACAACAGATGAGATTATTATGTTGAAGAATGGTGGAGTAACTATAGAAAGTAAATTTATGATAGATGATGATACTAGCTTTGAGGTAGGTGATTACGCCTGTATTAATATTAAGGAAAAGCTGGTTAGGGATGTGAAGTATATACCAAAGAACGCATTATATAGCGATTCTACAGGAAGCTTTGTATATTTGATTATTGATGGTGCTTTAGTGAGGAAAAGTGTAGAAACCGGAACAGTAACTGATATTAATGTAGAGATTATTAGCGGGCTAGAAGAAGGAGATGAAGTATATGTCCAAGGGATTTAAGGTAATAGGATTAGTGACAATTAATATCTTATTCATAGCTTTATTTACTTTTAGACCGGT
>CAZODB010000301.1:0-1992 GCA_964578425.1 uncultured Herbinix sp. | reverse complement strand
TTGGTTGGTATATATAATTTCATTAAGAGAAACCCACATACCAGACTGGAATTAGCAAAAGGGATGTCACTGGGGCTAGAATTTAAAATGGGTGGGGAGATACTCAGGACTGTTGCGGTAACTAGATGGAATGATTTAGCCTTGGTAGGAGGAATAATCCTGCTTAGGGCAGCTCTTGCTTTTCTTATTCATTGGGAAATGAAGAAAGACGAAGAGAAAAAGGGTAACGATTAACTCATAAGAAAGCATTTGGTTTTCTAACAAGATTTTGACAAATAGTTACTGTTATGCTACTATATATAGTATAACTGAAGAGAATTTACGCGTATAAACATAGGAGGAATTAGTATGAAGAACAGCCCAGGCAAGAAGGCCGCCTTGATTATGGCGATGGTGCTTATATTGACACCGTTATTATGGCTACAGGGTGAATCTATTGCATTAGCAGCAACACCGACCTTCAAAGAAACCAAGGTTGAAATCATTGGTGAGGATGAGACCTACCAGCTAGAGATAAAGGATAAGAAAGACGGCAGTACTTACAAATGGTCCTCATCTAATACTAAGGTGGCCAGGGTCTCTAGTAAAGGCCTTGTTACTACAGTAGGTAAAGGTTCAGCAGATATTAGGTGTATAATTACATATTCTAACAAGAAAACCAAGACCATTAAAAGTAAGGTAACAGTAATTGTTCCTGCTACAAAGGTCAAGATAAATAACGCCACAGAGGTAAACGGCGCACATATTCTTCAAATTGGAGATACATACAATTTTAATAGAGATATATTTCCTACGGGTTCCTCCGATAAGACGTATTGGTCACTGGCCGGAGGAGACAAATCATGCATCACTGTTACTAACAGCTCCAGTGGAATCGTAAGAGCTGAGCGACCAGGAAAAGTGATTCTTATGGCTACTGCAGCTAGGACAGCCACAGAGGAAGCTGCAGCTAAAAGTATAGTAAATGATGCGATTATAATTGAGGTTGTCGGCCCCTCTGCAACAGTTGGTAGTGTAGATATAGTAGATAGTACAGTAATTAAGGCTGTATTTGACAGTCCTATAGATGAAAAGACAGTTATTGGACAGAACAATACATTGCTAGACAGTATCGATATATCGCTTAGAAAGAATATAAAAGGAGTATTGGCAGGAGACCCAGGAAATCTAACTGCACAGCTATCCTCCGATAAAAAAACTCTAACCATAACCTCTACTAATCGTTTTGAAGGGGAGTATGGAATTAGCTTTACCGACAAGATTAAGACTACCGACGGAACTACTATTACAGATTATTTTAAGCTTATTAGCTATGTAGATACGATTGGTCCAGACCTATTAGAGGTTAAGCTAGATGATAGTGGAATGAATGTATCCATTATATTTACAGAAGCAATTGATTTTTCTGGACTTCGTGTAACTGGTGGAGGCTTAGTTTCTATTCCAGGCACCAGCACAATTGCTGATAGTGTTACAAGAAGCATACTGAATAATAAGAATAATTATGTACCGAGTGAGGATAAAAAATCTCTTACAATCAACTTATCGAATATAGCATATACTGACTTTAACAAGCTGTTAACGGTTACAATTTCGGGTATTAAGGATCTTTCAGGGAATGAACCAATTAATTATACTATTCCAGTGGTATTACAGACTGATAATACTCCAAAGCCACAGGCAAGATTGATTGGGGTGGCTAGAACTGCATATAATACTTTAACAGCTACATTTGATCGTTCAATAAGGTTTGGTGGTTATGCTACTATAAATAACGGAGCATCCATGGTAGGCTTGGTGGACGAAAAGGACACTAAGAGGGTACATTATACTATTAATGATGCAGATGCACAAAGAACTGGTGCACAGACAGTATCTATAACCGGATGGCAGGGTGCTTATAATGTTAACCCGAATGATACGACATCATATCAAAGTCATACAAGACCTGTGAATTTTGATGTTGAGAGGTCCAATCCAATCCTATTAAGG
>CAZODB010000300.1:0-2036 GCA_964578425.1 uncultured Herbinix sp. | reverse complement strand
GAGGATATGTCTATATATCTTCCATCCATATTCCATGAGGTTGGTGGTTATAATCTAAACGATAAATTTGAAGTCTTAATGGGTAATGACTTGATATTAAAGTTTACGGTAAAGGGCTTTACTGAAGACATATACTTTAGTTCCATAGAAACGAAATATATGGGTGTATATCTCCCTCATGAGACCTATGTAAAGGTATCCGCTTTATTGGATGAAACATATGATGCTGTTCTAATTTTTGCCGAATTGAAAGAGATTAATAAGGAAATAGAAATTGGAATAAAAGAATTAACCTCACTTGAAACAGTGACTATGGCAACGGATATAAAAGATTTGCTCTTAAGTTTTGATATAGTAATGATTAGAGGCACAAGGGTAATGATGGCTGTAATGATGGCAGTTATGATTGTAGTCTTTGCATTTATAATAGTAACTGTATGTTTGATTGTTGTTAGATTTAGAATTGGTAATAGCATCGAGGATGATATGACCAAGATAGGATCCTTGAAAGCCTTAGGATATACAGGTAGACAAATCATTTTATCAGTTGTACTGCAGTTTCTTATGATTGCATTTACAGGTAGTATCATAGGTATATCATTATCTTATCTGGCTACTCCTATGTTATCAGATGTATTTGCCCAGCAGTCAGGGTTTAAGTGGGTTCAGGGCTTTGACCCAGTTGTCAGTACTATAACCATGGGATTAATTCTTGTAATTGTGGTGATTGTGGCATATCTTACATCCAGAAAAATTAATAAATTAAACCCAATAGTAGCCTTAAGGGGGGGTATTGTCACACATAATTTCAAGAAGAATCATATACCCTTAGAAAATTCCAGGGGTAGCCTACCATTAGTACTTGCCCTTAAAAACTTGCTTCAAAACAAAAAGCAAGGAATAATGATGACAATAATAATGTTTGCAGTATCATTTACTGGAGTATTTGCAGTAGTTATGTTCTATAATACGACCGTAGATACAAGAACCTTCAATGAAACACCGGGAGTTGAGTTGTCCAATGTTGTAATTACCTTAAAGCCTGATGCCGACAGTACAAGGATTAGAGAAGAAATAATACAGATGAAGGGCGTCAGAAAAGCCCAGTATATAGATGAATCAATGTTACTTATAAATAAGTATGAGGTAAGAGCTTTTATCATGGAGGATTTTGCATCTAAGGAAACAGATACAGTCTATGAGGGAAGATATCCTAAGCATGATAATGAGATAGCAATTGCAGGGCATCTGGCAGAAATGATTAATAAGGATATTGGTGACAGTATTAGTGTGGAATATAGTGGTTTTAAGGAGAATTATCTGATTACAGGTCTGACTCAGGGAGCTTTTATGGGGGGGATTAATGCTTCGATAAGAAGGGATGGAATATTAAAATTGAATCCTGATCATAAAGAGCAAGGGCTTCAGATATATCTAGATAAAGATGTGGATGCCGGTGAATTAACTAAAGAGCTGGAAGTGATATACAATGATGAGAAGATAGCTGTATTCGATATGGATTATGAAATTGAGGCTGGTGCAGGTGTTTATACCGATATCGTATCTAAGATAGGAATAACAATTTTAGTAATCACTATAGCAGTAGTCATACTTGTTCTATATTTTGTAATAAATTCCTCAATAACCAGAAGAAGGCGGGAGTTGGGAATTCAAAAAGCCATAGGGTATTCAACCTATCAGCTTATGAATCAGATTTCCATCGGACTATTACCTTCCATAATAATTGGAGTTACAATAGGAAGCTTGGTTAGCTCATTGAAGTCCAATTCAATAATGTCAATAGTACAAAGAGGGATGGGAATTATGAAGGCAAATTATATCGTTGTTCCTTCATGGATTATAACCTTCGGGATAATATTAATAGTAGTTTCTTATATATCATCGATGCTGCTTACTTACAGAATTCGAAAGATATCAGCATATGCTTTGGTGACAGAGTAAAGTGACCTAATGAAAAAAACCTTCCCGAACTCGGTCAAAGTACAGGGAAGGTTTTTATTTAAATGACATATTAT
>CAZODB010000299.1:0-2047 GCA_964578425.1 uncultured Herbinix sp. | reverse complement strand
TTGGATATACAGTCAGCAACGGTAAAGGTAAGCCGACAAACTCAGAGTTTGTAGCACTGATCGCTGATAAGATAAGACTAGAATATAAATTTCGTACATAGATGATAAATAGAAACAAATAGAAGCTCATAATAAAAGAAAATCATAGAATAATAATCTCGGATGGTAATTAATCATCCGAGATTATTATCTTAAGAGAAAGTATAAAAGTGCTAACAAAAAGTATATAGTAATGAAAAAACAATTTACGTATATTTTAAAATGTGTTAATCTATCTCTGTGTGCATAAATTACGTATGATTATTAGGAGGAAAGATGAAAACACTAGAACTGTTAGAAGTGATATTTGTTTTTGCCGGAGGCTTAGGCATGTTCCTATATGGTATGAATATGATGGGAGATGGACTACAGAAATCAGCAGGGAACAAGCTTAAACGCTTATTAGGCTATTTGACAAATAATCGATTGATGGCTGTTATAGTAGGTGCATTAGTAACAGCAATTATCCAAAGCTCTTCAGGGACAACAGTTATGATCGTGGGTTTTGTAAATGCAGGTATTATGAATCTTGTCCAAGCGACAGGAGTCATAATGGGAGCGAACATCGGAACCACAGTAACAGCCTGGCTTGTATCAATGGGTGAATGGAGTACTCTTCTAAAGCCTGACTTTTTTGCTCCGATATTAATAGCAATCGGTGCATTTGTAACTTTGATATGTAAGAGCAAGACTAAAAAGGATATGGCTGAGATAGTAATCGGACTTGGACTTTTATTTATTGGTTTAAAGTTTATGTCTGATGTAATAAAGCCTTTTGCAGAGGCTGAAGGATCTATATTTGAGCAAGCATTTATTACATTGGGTAAAAATCCTTTGTTGGGTATATTAGTAGGAGTAGTGGTTACAGCAATAATACAAAGCTCATCTGCATCTGTGGGTATATTACAGACACTGGCTATAGCAGGAGTGGTAAACTGGCAGTCAGCAATATTTATTACCCTGGGTCAGAATATCGGAACCTGTATAACAGCCATACTATCTAGTATAGGTGCCAGTAAGACGGCTAAGCGAGCAGCATTTATACACCTATCCTTTAATACTTTGGGAGCCGTTATATTTGGCACCCTTATGTATATAATATTTAGATTTCAACCAAGTTTTGCTGGCTCAAATATCAGCAGTACACAGATATCTATATTCCATACTATATTTAACCTTACTAATACTATCATCTTGTTCCCTTTTGCTAAGGGACTGGTTAAGCTATCAGGCTTATTCATTGATGATTCAAAGGTAGAAATAGGTACGGATGAGGTCCAGATTACTCTTAGTCATCTGGACGAGCGTATTCTAGAAACCCCTTCATTTGCAGTACAAAATGTAATTAAAGAAGTGATTCATATGGGTGAAATAACACTTGACAATACAAGAGAAGCTGTAGATGCCTTGCTTAACAATAATGAAGAAAAGGCTAGAAAGGTCTTTGAGGTAGAAAAGGTAATAGATATCCACCAAAAGATTATTAGTGAATATTTGGTTAAGATAAATAATCTTTCCTTAACAGATAGGCATAAAAAAATAGTTAATAACCTCTTTCATACCATTTCCAATATAGAAAGAGTTGGCGACCACGCTGATAATCTGGCAGAGCTTGCAATAGAAAAGGTTACTAAGGAAATTCATCTTTCTGATGATGCATATAAGGAGCTTAAGGAAATATGTAATATCGCAGTGGAATCCTTTAACTATGCTTTAAAGGCCAGAGAAACCGAAAATAGAGATTATATAATTAAGGTTGCTGAAATGGAAAAAAGGGTGGATCTTCTTAAGGATGAATTACGTCAGAAGCATATTGACAGACTTTCACAAGGAAAATGTTCATCGGAAAATGGTGTGGTTTTTATAGATGCATTAATTAACCTCGAGAGAATATCCGACCACTCACTTAATATAGTGAATTTTGTGAAAAGTGAAATGTAACATTAGGATAGCCTTTAAATATGCACAAAAAACATTGTTAAAAGGCATAGAATATAACTATTTTCAT
>CAZODB010000298.1:0-2062 GCA_964578425.1 uncultured Herbinix sp. | reverse complement strand
CACTCAGATAGTTTCTTTATCTGCATACCCTTAACTTTTGCTCCACCTTCTGTTGCATCGATAATTTCAATTCCAGTAATATTCTCAATGCGATTTTCAATCCACTTTCTATACATATCTAGATTTCTACCGGTGCTTATTATATTTCCGTTAATATCTTCGACTTTTCTAAACTCAGTTGAACTTACTACATTTTCATCAGCTGTATTAGAAGCATGATCTTTATCATTGGTATATGCCAGATCCAAACCAAGAAATATAATTTTTCTACATCCTAGCTTAATTCCTATATCTAACGCTGTTGTAGTTACTGATCCTCCCGTTTCATACATGATTAAGTTATTAGCCCTAGCATATTCCTCAGCCTTTTCAAAACCATTTTGAAAAGCAATATATTTCTTACCTGAATAATTTTGTGCAATTTTATAATATGCAGTAGATAAAAAAAGTATAGGAATTTTCAAATGTTCTATACCATCAATCTGCTTGTATACATTAGTAGTACCGTCTGTTATTATAATAAAATTCGGGTTAATACCTGCATTTATAAGTTTTTTATAGACTGTCCCAGTAGCTAAAATTATAGAATCTTCCTTGGATACGTTCTTTAAGTCTCTAAAATTATTATCCAAAGAAGGTCCAGCTGCTATAATATAAAGGTTCTTGTCTTTAAAATCATTTTTTAGTATGTCTACAAAAGAGTCATAATTATTGATATTAATTCTAAAATTTCTTTTCAGATTATCTAATTGATTACATATAGAGCTGTATGTTATAAATATGTCTTCTAACTGCTGCTTAATTGGCTTAACCATAATATTTTTTATTGACGGATAATGCATAACAAATGAAGCTTCTTGATCAATATCCTTTATTTTCTTGTTAAGCTCTTCAAAGTTCAAATCATAATGAATGAAAATACGAGCTGAGCTTATCAACTCTCTTAAATCCGAATAGTAAAAAGCAAGCTTGAGTACGTTCAAATCATTTTCATATATATGAATTGTAATGCTTTCATCTATTTCAGCCAGTTCCGCTATATGATAACCAAATCCAAATCCAAATACTATATACTCACTTTTATCAGAGCTATACCATTCCCTAGCCAAAAGAGCAGCCTCATGCATAATATTACCATTACTATGATAATAGAACCTTTTATCCTGCTGTATCTTTGCTAGAGTCGTCAATCCACATGATGTAAATTCTACTTCATAGCCGTCTATATTAATACTATAAATTTCATCATCCTTTAGTTTTTTATATAGCTTTTTATCTTTTGAAATAAGTAGTTCAAGATTTTTTTCATATGTTCTGTCAAACAAGGAGGTTCCCTCTTTGTTAATTATTATCTCTTGAAGAGAAGTAATAAAAGGAATCCACCGATACTCTAATTCATCTGATAGTAAAATATAGTCCGAATTACTTTGAGCTTAGAGAAGGTTGGTTAAGATAATATTAATATATTCCTCATCTATGGACACATTATTATCATTGAAATAATTGGCATTATTCAAAATGTCTTGCGTGGTATTAATTAATACATCCAAGGTTTTGGTAAAGTATTTTAAACCTTTACTATAATTTTGAATACGTAGAAAGGTAATTGATTTATCTATGTATTTTAGAAGGTTTATGTTATTGTAAAATATTTTTTGAGTTGTGTTTTGCATTTTTATCCTTCCTGCAATACTATTGAGATATTTTATAAAGCCAAATTCCTAATTTCATTTTGAAGTTGTTCAACACTTAACCATTCACTATTTGTTCCAGAATTGTACTCAAAACCTTCTTCAACTGATTTTCCTCCATGTAATAGGTAATCATTGACATCCGCCCACACATAGTTGGGATAAATAATAAAATGCTTATCATATTCATATGTCAGTCTGGAATCATCCCTTGTTATCATTATTTCATCTAGCTTTTCTCCTTCTCTGATACCAATCTCTTTGATTCTGGCACCGGGGAGCATAGCATTTGCTAAATCTGTAATCTTAAAAGAAGGTATTTTAGAGATATAAGTTTCTCCTCCTTTAGATTCAGCGATTGCTTTAAATAC
>CAZODB010000297.1:0-2094 GCA_964578425.1 uncultured Herbinix sp. | reverse complement strand
ATAAATAGATTATGGAGGACTTAATGGATAATAAGAATGACAAGCAGAATAAGAACAATCTGCCAAATAGAACAGCGATTATTATTACCTTGGTAGCGGCTTTATTTATTTGGTATATGTTTTCTGTTATACAGGATCAAATTAAAGAGAATACCAATATTGAAAAGACCTACGACGAATTTATGACGATGTTAGATTTAGAGGAACTTGAGGAGGTTATACTAGATGGTGATAGAATCATCTTTATCCCAAGAGTTCAGCCTAATAGCTATGACGTATTATATTATACAGGTAATTTATATGCTGAGGAGCTCCCTGCCCAGCTACAAGAGGCTCATGACAGATATGGATTAGAATATGGTAAGAAGGTTGTGGATAATCGTAGCTCCATTCTAGATAGTATATTATCTATGTTTCTTCCTTTTATATTAATATATGTGGTCATGTGGTTCTTATTTAAAGCAATATCAAAGAACAGTGGCGGAATGATGGGTGTCGGTAAAAGCAATGCTAAGGTATATGTGGAAAAATCTACAGGAGTTACATTTAAGGATGTTGCCGGTCAGGAGGAGGCCAAGGAATCTCTTACAGAGATTGTAGATTTCCTTCATAATCCCACTAAATACACCCGTATCGGAGCCAAGCTTCCCAAGGGGGCATTACTGGTAGGCCCTCCAGGAACAGGTAAGACTTTACTTGCAAAGGCTATTGCTGGTGAAGCAAAGGTTCCCTTCTTTTCTTTAACCGGATCCGACTTTGTAGAGATGTTCGTAGGTGTAGGAGCCTCGAGAGTAAGGGATTTATTCAAGCAGGCACAGCAGACTGCTCCCTGTATAATATTTATAGACGAGATAGATGCAATCGGTAAGAGTAGAGACAGTCACTATGGTGGCGGTAACGATGAAAGAGAGCAGACCTTAAATCAGCTTCTTTCTAATATGGATGGCTTTGACTCCTCTAAAGGCCTGGTGATACTTGGTGCAACCAATCGACCTGAGGTTCTGGATAAAGCACTTCTTCGTCCCGGTAGATTTGATCGTCGTATTATCGTAGATAAGCCGGATCTTAAGGGAAGAATAGATGTATTAAAGGTTCATGCCAAGAATGTTCTTATGCATGATTCCGTTGATCTTGAGGCTATAGGAAGAGCGACAAGCGGTGCAGTAGGATCAGACCTTGCAAATATGATCAATGAAGCAGCAATACTTGCGGTTAAGCAGGGGCGTACGGTTGTGACTCAGGAGGACTTATTTGAATCTGTTGAGGTAGTCATAGCTGGTAAGGAAAAGAAAGATAGAATTATGAATAAAGAAGAGAAGAGAATTGTAGCTTATCATGAGGTGGGTCACGCTTTAGTAACAGCATTAGAGAAGCATGCTGAGCCGGTACAGAAGATAACTATCGTTCCAAGAACCATGGGATCCTTAGGATATGTCATGCAGGTGCCTGAGGAAGAGAAATACCTTATGAGTAAGGATGAGATTCTAACTCGGATTACTACCCTATACGGTGGTAGGGCTGCTGAGGAGCTGGTATTTGGATCTATCACTACAGGAGCTTCAAATGATATCGAAAAGGCTACAGCGCTTGCAAGATCCATGGTCACTCAATTTGGCATGTCTGAGAAGTTTGGACTTATGGGACTGGAATCTGTAGAGAGCAAATATCTTGACGGCAGACCTGTGCAAAACTGCAGTAATGAGACCGCCGGAGAGATTGATAAGGAAGTAATGAGAATCCTTAAGAAATGTTACGACAGGGCAGTGGAATTACTCTCAGAGAACCGTGAGGTAATGGATAAGATAGCAGAATATCTTATCACTAAGGAATCTATCACTGGTGAAGAGTTCATGAGACTTTATAAAGAGGTAAAGGGAGAGGATTTAACCGAGACTCATACTGAGGAATTGGTTGATGAAAGCCAAGAAAATAAAGTCGTAGACAATACAAAACCGAATACCTCTGCTACTAAGGAAGTAAATGAGCCGAATAATACTTCGAAAGAGCTAGTGAAGGACACAGATGTAGAATAGACTGTGATTATTTATATTTATCACATTGCTGATACACAGACAGAGTATACAAAGTTATTTT
>CAZODB010000296.1:0-2100 GCA_964578425.1 uncultured Herbinix sp. | reverse complement strand
AGGCAGGATTTCTTTTGGATCACTATCGTAAAGAAATGCAACTTTCAAAGGAGTTCGTAGAGTATTGCAAAAGCAAAATAGGTAAAAGCAAAAGGTACCTTGTTAGTGAGTTTAAAGAGAATAGCTATTATAATAGTGAGTGGGAGTTGATGGTACCAAAAGGTCTATTTGAAATAACAGATCAGGGAGGTGATATACTTGTCTGATTACGACATTATATATTTGGGAAAGAAAGCAGAGGAGTTAGGATTTGTAAGAGATACATTAGAGAAGGTAACGAGGTTAGCGGATATCTTGGAGTATCTAAATACAAATCCAATTTTAAAGGATAGCCTTGCATTAAAAGGCGGGACAGCCATTAATCTTACAATCTTTAATTTACCTCGCCTTTCTGTTGATTTAGATTTGGATTATTTAGTTACAAATAGCAGGGATGAAATGCTTGAAAAAAGAGAATTTATTAATAGTGTGATTGATCGTTATATGGTGTCTCAGGGTTATTTAAAAAATCCAAAGACAAAAAATCCTCATAGCTTAGATTCATGGGTCTATGATTATATAGGGTCTAATGGAAATAAAGATAACATTAAAATTGAAATCAATTACTCGCTAAGATCTCATATACTTGAAGCAGAGGAAAGACCAATCATTACAGAACATTTCTCTAGTGAATATAAAGTGAAGTCTTTAGCTCCACTAGAGATTTATGGCAGCAAGATTAATGCGTTACTTAGTCGAGCAGCAGCAAGAGATTTATATGATACAAGAAATATGATTCACTTTGGTCTATTTGATGAAACGGAAGAGGTGATACTTAGAAAGTGCGTTGTATTCTATGCAGCCATATCAGCGAGGGATAAAAACAGTATAAACATGAATTTTGATACCACGGCTATTGACCTGATTACACAGCGAAAGATAAAAAGGGATTTGCTTCCTGTTATTAGGAGAAAAGATAATTTTGAGTTGAACTCTGCAAAGCAGCTTGCCAAAGAGTATATTTCAGAATTAATGGTTTTGACAATGGAAGAGAAGGAGTTTCTAGACAAGTTTGAAAATGGTGAATACATACCAGAATTGTTATTTGAGGACAAGAAGATTCTGAGACGTATTAAGAATCATCCAATGGCTTTATGGAAAATAAGATAAATTAATTTATAATGAACTATAGACAAATTTGAATATGGAAATCACTCCATCTATGGCATATTATAATAGTAACAGGACTCCCCACACCTCTCACGTAAGTGATGTGTCCCATGTAGAGACATTTTTTATAAGGAAAAGGGAAAGGGAGAATTCTGTTTGAAAAAGGATGGACAGATTGATAAAAAACGAGGTGTATGGTAAAATAAATCAATACATTTGGGGATGCGGACAAAAACTTGGAATTGATATAACACCAGGAGGTACTGCATCTTTTCATGTGAGGAAAAAATTAGCTAATTATAGAAAAGGAGAAGGAATTATGAAAGCTAAGATAACAAATCCCATTATCAAATCAATTTACACGGCAGATCCTGCACCCATGGTAGTGGGCGATACACTTTATCTTTATACCACCCAAGACGAGGACGAACTTATCAATAATTTTTATACAATGGTTGACTGGCGTTGTTTTTCTACCAAGGATATGGTGAACTGGACCGACCATGGTGTAATTTTCTCTTTGGATGATATCGAATGGGCTGATGACAGAGCATGGGCACCTCAGGCTGTAGAGCGTAACGGTAAGTTTTACCTTTATTGTCCTGTACATAAAAAGGACGGTGGAATGGCAATTGCAGTAGGTGTATCTGAGAACCCTACAGGACCTTTTAAGGATTTGGGGCAACCCCTTGTAGATGAAGGAGATTGGAATGATATCGATCCCACCGTTTTTATAGATGATGATGGTCAGGCATATCTTTATTTTGGAAATCCTGAACTTCGTTATGTTCTTTTGAATGAAGATATGATTTCCTATGACAAAACAGTTGGCATAGTGAAGATCCCTATGACTGAGGAAGCCTTCGGAAAAGGAAGCCATGATACCGGTACGACCTATGGAGAGGGGCCTTGGTTCTATAAAAGAAACAATCTTTATTATATGGTATATTC
>CAZODB010000295.1:0-2133 GCA_964578425.1 uncultured Herbinix sp. | reverse complement strand
CTCAATGCTTGTGAATATGGCAATCTACCACAGAATAGAGAGCGTATATATATAGTCGCCTTTTTAGATGAAAGAGCATACAAAGAATATGAGTTTCCAGAGCCCATTAAGCTTACACATACATTAAAGGACTATATAGATTATAATAAGAAACAAGATGACAAATATTATTACACTGAGGATTCATGTGGTTTTTATAATGAATTAAAAGAGAATGTAAAAAATCCTGATACTACATATCAGTGGAGGCGTGTGTACGTTAGAGAGAATAAAAGCAATCTATGTCCGACGTTGACAGCCAATATGGGGACAGGGGGACATAATGTTCCAATAATATATACTCCAACTGGAATCAGAAAGCTTACCCCTCGTGAATGCTTTAATATTATGGGGTTTAATAAGGATTACAAGCATCCTGAAAATATAGCCAATACTCATCTATATAAACAGGCAGGTAATTCAGTTGTTGTTTCGGTAATAGAGAGAATTGCAAAAGAGATTAAAGGAGCAATAGAACGAGCCTCATCTTATGAAGAAAAAATGGTAGTTTAAATGTTTATAAGAGACATATTTAGATTGGACAGCAATGTACTGCTGTCCAATTCTGCGTATAGGGATATTTATGAGGAGGAGATTTATACATGCTAATTGACAAGTTAGGACAAGGAACAGTTGATAATTATTGTAATTATTTAAGATGTATGGGAATGCTTTCCGGTCTATCTAGTGAAAGTGATTCACCATATATTAATTCAAGAGTAGCAGAAAACACATTTTGCTTGGTAACCGGTGCAGAAAACTTGAGTAGAGCAGATTGTTCTGCAGATGCAAAGCTTGGGAAAACAGGTATAGGTATAAAGACCTTCTTAGCCCAAAATAATAATACAATGCAAAAAATAGCAGAATTTAATAGAGATGCTACTTTAATTAGAAACAAAAGTCCAAAGGAAGTTGTACATATTATTGCTAATCTAAGAAATGAAAGAATTTTAAGTACTATGAGGATCTATGGATTAGAAACAATGATATATCATTTGATTGTTAGGGAACCAAATTTAATAAGAATTTGTGAATCCCCAATGGATCTTATTAATATAGAGAATATAAAAAACATAATAGAGAAAAACAACAGAAACAGTATAAGTTTTGAAGATGGTAAGAATGAGTATTCCTTTAATTTAAATAAGAACACATTGTTTAAAAGATTTGATACAAAAGAATCAATGTTATCTATTAAAGTACAGATAATTAAATATCCATATAATATGCTTTCTCGACTCTTGACTTATGAAACTGATGTGAAGAAAGATACATATATGAGGAAACACCAGAGTGTTATTTTACCCTTGTTTTCTGATAGAGGCGGTCGTAATGTTCCAAAAAAAAGTGGGCTAAATCAATGGAATGCAGCCGGAAGACTAAGAGATAATAATGAAATATATATCCCGATTCCAGCATGGATACAAAGAAGCTTTTCTGATTTCTTCCCAAGTAGAGAGGACTCATTTGCTCTAAAATTACCAAATGGAAATGAATTATCTGCAAAGATATGTCAAGAAAATGATAAGGCACTGATGTCTAATCCAAATTCAGCGTTAGGAGAATGGTTACTTAGGGGAGTAATGTATTTGGAAGAAGGTGAATTGCTAACATATGAGAGGCTACAGATTATTGGAATTGACTCTGTAGAAGTATATAAGATTGATGATAAGGAATATAAAATCGATTTCAGACCGATGGGGACATATGATGAGTTTGTGGAAGAGTATGAGAAGAAGTGAGGAGTATATACAGAAGGCTCCAATGTAATAGCAAAGAAAGCTTCCTCAATTACTGAGAATGCAATTGTTGTTTTGAATAATACCCAGAAAGCCACGGAGGGGACAAAACGGTTAATTGAAGTAGTTGTGAAGTTTACAGTTTAATAAAAATAGAGGTCTATGACACCTAAACGGTGCCACAGACCTCTATTTTACGTTAAGCGGATAAATGGAAATCGAATACATATGAAAACCCGGTAAGGCCTTATTTAATGCTTGTCATATGGCAAGGACATGGTCGCCAGGTGGCAGTTTTCAAGTAGATAAATGACTGCGTTTTCAGATAATGGGCGTCGTTTGGTAGCCATGAAAT
>CAZODB010000294.1:0-2134 GCA_964578425.1 uncultured Herbinix sp. | reverse complement strand
TTTTAATCGATAATACAGCTTCAGAAACACCCGCTTTCATACTAATGGTTTTATCTCTTGTAATAATTTCTACGCAATCTTCTTGGATGTTTTTCGGGCTAACGATAACTCTAATTGGTACGCCTAGCAAGTCTGCATCGGAAAACATCACACCAGCTCTCACGTTTCTATCATCATAAATCACCTCAATATTAGCATTAAGTAAATCATGATATAATGCTTCCGCACATTCCTTTGTTGGTATATCATCAGAACGTAAGCAACAAAGGTGAACTTGCCAAGGTGATATTGTAATTGGCCATATCGGGCCATATTCATCATGGCGAACTTCACAAACAGAAGCTGCCAGCCTACCGACTCCAATCCCATAGCAGCCCATTATTGGATGCTGATAATTTCCATCCTTATCTACATATTCCATATTCATGGCTTTAGTATATTTGGTACCTAATTGAAAGATGTTTCCCACCTCAATACCTCTCGATATTGATATTCCATGTTTACCGCATTGAGGACATATTCCTCCCTCTCTTATTTTTGATACATCATGGTATTCAACTATTCCATAGTCACGTTCAATATTAAAGCCTATATAATGGTGTTCCAATATATTAGCACCACAAGAGAGGTTATCGATATTTTGAAGCGATTTATCAAAAAGGATTTTATGGTTACCTTCTATCTTGTATGGCCCAATATACCCTGCTCTTAAACCGCTTTCTTCCGTAATATTTGCTGGATGAATATCTGCCTCAAGAATATTAGTTAATTTTGTCTCATTTACATCTAAATCGCCTCTAATAAAAACTAGTACATATTCATCTGATAGATTCATCTGATAGACAACAGCCTTACATGTGTTTTCAATAGGGATATCAAGGAACTTTACAAGGTCATCAATTGACGATACATTTGGTGTATAAATTAGCTCCAGATCATTTACTGGTAATGTATTCTTGTTATTTATAATACTGCTGGCCGCTTCCATATTGGCCCTATAATCACATTCATTACAAATAGCTAGCGAATCCTCGCCAATTGGACTTAATAGCATAAATTCATGGGAGACATTCCCGCCCATCATGCCTGAATCTGACGAGACTGCTATTACTTCTGGTATACCTACTCTAGCAAAAATCCTTTCATATGCATGATAACACTTATTATAATATTGCTCTAAATCCTCCTGAGATGTGTGAAATGAGTATGCATCTTTCATAGTAAACTCTCTAACCCTTATCAAGCCTGCACGGGGACGTGCTTCATCACGGAATTTGGTCTGTATCTGGTATATCATAAATGGATATTTCACATAGCTTTGTGCATATTCACGCACTAGCTGAACTGCAGCTTCTTCATGTGTCATTCCAAGTACCATTGAACTACCATTCCTGTCTTCAAACCTCAGTAATTCACTACCGACACTTAAAAGTCTACCTGATTCATCCCATAAAGTACCCGGTAACACAACTGGAAA
Source organism: uncultured Herbinix sp. (assembly GCA_964578425.1). GTDB lineage: Bacteria > Bacillota > Clostridia > Lachnospirales > Lachnospiraceae > Mobilitalea. The sequence continues at coordinate 657 of CAZODB010000294.1, read as the reverse complement.
CAGAACCTCCTGGCCTTCAATTTTATCCATCTCTTCCCGTATAATCTGTTCTATTTTTCTAGTTATGTTTTTTAGCGGTGGAAATAAAGAATAGATTCCATTTGCAACATATTTCATATACCCACCACGAATCATGAATGCATGGCTGTCAATCACACAATCCGAAGGTCTCTCTTTAAATCTGTCTCCAATAAGGTTTCTTATTTTCATATAATTACTACCTCCCATATTATTTATAAATACATCTACTTCAAAAAAGGTTGCAAAGCTTTTTTATTTAATAGGGTGAGTGAAAGTTCCTATTCAATAAAAAAGCCCTAAGTTGATTTAACTCAACTTAGGGCGAATCGATAATCCGTGTTACCACCTAATTTCAGAGAAGAACCCAAATTCTTCATTCTGCACTTTATAGTACCAAGCACATTGATTGTGCCTTTATACCTACCCCTTATAACGGTGGAGCTTCCGATGATGCCTACTTATATACTTATGTTCGGGTCATAGCTCAAAGATGGGTTCAATATTTCATGCATAAAGATTCGCACCATCCATCTTCTCTCTGTAAATTCTGAAATACTTACTTTTTCTTATCATAGCTTTTATCACTATTTTTTTGTATATTACCACATACCTACTATTTAGTCAAATGTTCTTAAC
>CAZODB010000293.1:0-2167 GCA_964578425.1 uncultured Herbinix sp. | reverse complement strand
AAAAAGCATTATATAATTATAAATGCTGAAGGAGTAGGTGAATCCGAGAATATGGCGAAGCGAATAGAAGCAACTACTGGAATGGAGACCAGGGCGACTATAATAGGCCATGCACAAAGAGGTGGAACACCTACAGCGCGGGACCGTGTTTATGGTTCTGTTATGGGTGCTAAGGCTGTGGATTTACTCATAGCAGGAGCCACAAACCGAGTTGTGGCTTATAAAGACAGTCTATTTGTTGATTTTGATATAGAGAAGGCCTTAGCTATGACTAAGGATATTGACCAATATATGTACGACCTTTCAGGAAGACTTTCTCAATAATAGCTTCGAAGGTTTACTAGACAGGAGAATGTAATAATGAGTAAGAAGACCAGGAAGTTTTTGTCTTATTATAGACCATACCTTGGTTTGTTTGCAGCAGATATGTTCTTTGCTCTATTGGCATCTGCAATTTCCCTTGTATATCCTATGATTGTTAGGTATATTACTAACGATATTTTGATTAACTATGATATTTCAGAAGCAGCATCGATAATTGTGAAGCTGCTTATTGCTATGCTGGGATTGGCTGCTTTAGAATATGCAAGTACATTTTTTATGGCCTACAAGGGACATATGATGGGAGCAAAGATGGAATATGATATGCGAAATGACATTTTTGAGCATTATCAGAAGCTATCCTTTAATTTCTATGACAACCAAAAGACTGGTCAGCTTATGACCAGGATAACTAATGATTTATTTGATGTAACAGAGCTATGCCATCATGGTCCCGAGGATATAATCATATCCATAATAAAATTTGTCGGGGCTTTCTTTATATTGATACATATAAATCTGCATCTGACCCTGATAGTTTTTGCATTTATTCCGATTATGTTAGCCTTTGCTTTGTTTATGAGAGGAAGAATGAGAAGGGCATTCAAAAGAAACAGGGAAAGAATTGCAGATATAAATGCTCAGATTGAAGACAATCTATCTGGAATTCGGGTAGTGAAATCCTTTGCTAATGAAGCGGTGGAGATGGGTAAATTCCAGGAGGGTAATTCCAGATTTGTGGATAGTAAGCGTAGCAGCTACTGGAATATGGCCTTATTTCATTCTGGATTGACTTTGTTTACAGCCTTAATCAATATTGCAGTTATAGCCGGTGGTGGTTTATTTATTGCCCATGAAATAATCAATGTAGGTGACTTGCTAACGTTTTTACTTTATGTAAATGCCTTGGTTGAGCCGGTAAGAAAGCTGATTAATTTCACAGAGCAGTTCCAAAACGGAATGTCGGGTTTTAGCCGCTTCTATGAAATACTGGAGATTGAGCCGGATATAGTAGACAGGCTGGGAGCCATCGACATCAAGGGTGTAGAGGGTGAAATAGAATTTAAAAATGTATCATTTAGATATAACAACACCACAGGAGATGTATTCAAGAATATTAATCTAAAGGTGGAGGCAGGAGAGTATATTGCACTAGTAGGATCATCCGGTGTCGGAAAGACCACAATGTGTAGCCTGATTCCAAGATTTTATGAGGCTTCTGAGGGCGAAATCACATTAGATGGAATAGACATCAGAGATATTAGGCTCAAATCCCTTCGTAAAAATGTCGGTATTGTACAGCAGGATGTATATCTCTTTGCGGGAACTGTGTATGATAATATAAGATATGGGAAAGCTGATGCCACAGAGGAAGATATAATATTAGCTGCAAAGAATGCCAATGCCCACGAATTTATAATGGAACTTCCTGATGGCTATAATACAGACATTGGACAGCGGGGAGTTAAGCTGTCTGGTGGTCAGAAGCAAAGACTAAGTATAGCTAGAGTATTTCTAAAGAATCCGCCCCTACTAATCTTCGATGAGGCTACATCCTCCTTAGATAATGAAAGTGAGAAGGTTGTTCAGGACTCCTTGGAGAAGCTGGCCAAGGATCGTACGACATTTGTAATCGCCCACAGACTTTCAACCATAAAAAATGCGAAGAGAATCTTAGTGCTTACTGAGGATGGAATAGGTGAATCCGGTAGCCATGAGGAGCTCCTTGCAAAGAATGGAGTCTACGCAGGGCTCTATAAGCTGTCATATAGTAAGCAAGAATAAAAAAAGTGAAAAAAGTGTACCAGGTACTGATCTCTGTACCTGGTACGCTTTTTTTGGTACC
>CAZODB010000292.1:0-2173 GCA_964578425.1 uncultured Herbinix sp. | reverse complement strand
CAATCTGCCCTATCAGCTGCAAATCGTGTATTTAACCTTCTTGAGCAGCCTTCAGAAACGGCTGACAAATCAGATGCTCATGTATTAACAGACGTAAAGGGTGAGGTTGAATTTAACAATGTGAGTTTTTCATATGTTCCAGGTGTACCTATTATTCAGGAATTTAGTCTAGAAGTACCTTCTGGAAGTTTAACTGCTATCGTTGGACCTACTGGTGCAGGGAAAACAACTTTAATTAATCTGCTGATGCGCTTTTATGACCCCCAAGAAGGGGAGATAAGGATTGATGGATATTCATCTTTAGATGTAACTAGGAAAAGCTTAAGACAATCATTTGCCATGGTATTACAGGATACTTGGTTGTTTAAAGGGACAATCCGCGATAATATTGCTTATGGTAAACCTGAAGCCAGCTTAGAGGATATTAAGAAAGTGGCAAAAACAGCTCATATTAGTGATTTCATAGAAGCACAGCCAGACGAATATGACACAATTATCGATGATGATGCATCCAACCTATCCCAGGGACAGAAGCAATTACTGACAATCGCAAGAGCTATGCTTATAGATGCACCGATGCTTATCCTTGATGAAGCTACATCTAATGTAGATAGCCGAACAGAGCTACTTATTCAGGACGCTATGAATAAATTAATTGAAGGACGAACTTCTTTTGTTATTGCTCATCGCCTTTCAACTATTCAAAATGCAGATAACATCTTATTGGTAATGGATGGGAAGATTAAGGAAAGAGGTACTCACGAGGAGCTTTTAGAGCATAATGGTGCATATGCGAGGCTTCATAGGGCGCAATTTTCTTGATGGGATATGATTGATAGTGAAAAGTAGGAGAGAAAAGCTAAGAGCCTAAACATACTAAGTAAGAAGAAAGAGTAAAGTGTCAAAATATAGGTTGAAAATACAAGGCCGTATTAGTATACTAAGAGTATTAGTATAGACAGAGGAGATTTTTTAACTATGGATGAAAAACAATATAATGAACCAAACAGAGAAGATGAAATTGATTTAAGAGAGCTATTTATGGTTTTATGGAAGAAGAAAGTGGCTATTATATGTATTACTCTTATTGCTGCTATTATTACTGGGCTAGTCAGCGTCTTCCTAATAACACCAGTATATCATTCAAGGCTTAGAATTATTATAAATATGCCTGAAAATTATCATACCAAATATGGTGATTATTCTTTACCGATTACTTCTAATGACCAATATATTAATCTTATTACCTCTAATGATATTATATTACGTACTATAGAGGATATGGGATATGACCAAGAGACCAGCATCGAATCTATTCGTCAGAGAATAGATATAGATAATTCTGATACTAAGGCGAATGTGGTACAGAACTCTTATTTTGTTAATGTATCTGCCGATAATCCTGCTGAAGCCAAGAAATTAGCACAGACTTTGTTTGATAATTATCTTGAGTTTCTGGATATGTTAATAGTGGAGGGGGCGCTAGATTATCATACTAATAGATTTAATGTTTCTTTGCAGTCCAGTGAGGTGTCATTAACCTCTACCAAGGAGATACTGGCTAAGAATGAGGAGCTACTTCTATCTACTCCTCAGACCATTAATCAGAAGGAAGCTATGCAGGAGATACAGGAGGGCTCTACTACTAGTGACTATATTATTCTTGAGAATATTATTAACCCCAATTATACTAAGATAGAGAATAATATAATCGAGAATAAGCAATCCATTAACAGTATCGAGAATACCATGAGGGTTCATAATGAGTATTTGGCTGAATTGGCAGTGCGAAAGAATAAGATTGACAGCTATAAGCTAAGTGGGGATTATAGTTCCCTTAGTACAGACTTTGTAAGCGTTACTAAAACCAATATTTATCTTCCCTCAGAACCTATAGAACCCAATCAAAAGACAAGCCCCAGCAATGCTAAGAATGTAATTATTGGTGCTCTGCTTGGAGGAATGCTTTCAGTATTTGTAGTACTTATCAAAGAATATTGGTTTAAAGCAGATAAAGAGAAGGAAAGTAAGTAAATAAGTAAATAAGTAAATAAGTAAAGTAAAGTAAATAAGTAAATAAGAAGTAAGCAAATAAGTAAATAACTAATATATATATATATATATGATTAGGGTGTCATAATAGCTATTTTCAAGCCACTAATAGTAACATCTT
>CAZODB010000291.1:0-2202 GCA_964578425.1 uncultured Herbinix sp. | reverse complement strand
TTCGCTACCTTCGCCTCGTAACGGTACATAAGGTGCCAAAGTACGGCACCTAAGTACCGACGGTCTCAGAGTACCTGCTTGTGGTCCTTGTTAAAGAGCACAAGAAACAAGGATTTTCGTGAGTTTCGCAATTATCTAATGTATTTCTAGGTCTTTATTATTCTTTTACAGTAACTGCTCTTGGGTATTATTATATATTAGAATATTATAATTTGGAAGACACAAGGATGCATGGGCTTCAATAATCTTTTAGGCTTATATATGCGGGTTATAGCTCTCAAGAATAATAAATAAACTCACTTGTACAATATTAACAATTAATTCTTCATAACTTATCCTTAATGTCGGTATACAAACATCTGAATATTTGGTGAAATATACATGTATTATCACATTTATCTAATTAAAGAGGAGAAATAATGAAATTAAGAAACAAATTTTTCGCTGGATTTTTTGCCACCTTTTTACTACTATCAATGACTTTTGGTACAGCATTAGCAGCTGACAATCTCCCTGCTGCATATGACGAAGCTGCTGGCGGATTGCCTGTTGCAGGTCAAACAGAGAATCATGATGTATGGATTAAGATTACCGGCAGTGGTACAGCTCATGGTAACGCAGAGATTGCTGATGCTACAAGATCTGCTGCTATTACTATTTCAGGAAATGCTTCATTTGATATGGAGTTTATATACAACTCCGATGGTGGTTGGGGTGCTAATCCTGAATTAAAAGGCGAGAGTGTAGATGGCTCAAAGGTATACAACTTTGACATGGATGGCACTGGAACAAACTGGTGTGAGGCTATAGTTAATCTAAGAAACAAATCAGAGGGTGCTCTTGAAGTGACCAGAATAGATTTCTTAGACGAAGCTGGTGCTGTTATTTTATCAGTTGGTTCTGAAATCGCTTCAATAGAAGCTGATACAACCGAAGCTGATACAACAGAAGCCGATACAACAGAAGTCGATACAACAGAAGCCGCTCCTAAAACAGGTGTAGTATCCACAGCATTATTATTAGGCTTAGGTGCTGCTGTATTTGGTACTAGTGCTCTAGTACTTAAGAAAAAGGAAGACTAATATCATTTCACTTACTTAATAATACATAAATCAAAGGTGTATGTATCAAATTATGATTACATACACCTTTCTTGTTAAATAAAATATTTCCCCACATGTTTCTTTACAAACTCTCCCACCCTTTTCTCATAGCCACCCTTATTTATCACACATGACTGAGCATGTGCAGCTCTAGCCACAAGATATAAAGCCTTATTAGATCTTTTACTTTTATACATTTTCCTTGACATCTCTGTAGGTACATATTTATCTCTCTTTCCATGTATAAATAATATGGGGGTATCTACTCTTTGTATTACACTAATAGGAGAGACATCACCATAGCAGAAGCCAGCCCTTATCTGTGTTATAAAGCTTTCTAAGGGAATTACTAGACTTGGTATGTGATAATAATACTTTGCCTGGTGCTTTAGTAGCTCCCTTAAATCAGAATAGGCACAATCAGCTATAGTACACACTACCCTATCATCTATCCCTAGATGCAACAGGGCAGTGGCCGCTCCCATAGATTCACCATGGGTAATGATCTTAATGTTAGACCCATAGGTATCATAACACCAATCCACTAGCTTTTTTAGGTCGTTTTTCTCAAAGTATCCCATGGATGTAAAGGCCTTTCCACTTAAACCATGGTTTCTATGATCATAGATCAAGACTCTGAAACCAAGCTTTAGGAACATCTCAGCATATATCAATGATCTATATTTTCCTTGAGAAAAGCCATGACACATAATAGCAACTGGTAGACCAGCCTCGTCTACAGTCTCATTTGATACTTCATTTGGTAGCAGGCATTGAATAAAGCTGGTCTCAGGCTCAAGCATCTCACATGATATATAGTATCCATAGTCAGATAAAATCATAAGCTCTTTCTTCTTCGTGCGTTTATATAAAGCCTCGTCAAACCTTCCCTTTTTTACCTCCATGCGATATATCCTATCACATGCAAGCTTTTTTGGTCTCAATATCATACTAGACAGAAACCATATACCCCCACCTAGCCAGATTAGTAATATCTTAATCACAAAATTCCTCCAATTAGTTCTATATCAAAATAATATCCATAAATGAAAAGAATATACTAAAGAGCTAAATATCCACATTTTTATGTGAAGATTTA
>CAZODB010000290.1:0-2202 GCA_964578425.1 uncultured Herbinix sp. | reverse complement strand
CTGCCAGCGAGAAGGAGCTACGCTATTATGAGGCTCTGGAGGATGCAAGAAGGAATATGATAAGCTCTCATAGCTATCATAGAGAGCAAGGCTATAAAGACGGGGAAGCTAGAGGTAGGGTAGAGGGAGAAGCAAAAGGGAAGGCAGAAGGTGAAGCTAGATTCGCCAAGCTTGTAAATCGACTTATCCAGGATAAGCGGATGGAGGAGTTTCAGCAAATCTTAAGCAACCAAGAGCTTAGAGAGAAATATTATAATGAATATAATATTTCATAGCAATCTTAAGGTGTCAGATATCAATTTTCAATATGGTCTCTGACACCTTTTTATTAGTATGTCAACAACCCCGTCCCCTTGTATAGTGGGAACGAAATCCCATTATAAATCGTCTAATATTAAAGGTAATATAAAAACGAACTTTAATTATCATATATTGGGTTACAGGAGGAAATATATTATGAATAAAACAAGTTTATATGTGCTCATGTTTTTGATATTGGTAAGCAATCTGATTGGATGTAGTAATAATGGAGCTACTAAGGACGTGAATACTGATTATGAGGTTTTTATGGCCAAGGTAATAAGTTCAGAGGAGGGCTTACTCGTTACTCCTGATAAGGATAGTATCGAGGCATCATCCTCAGATAAAATTTCAGTAAGTGCGAGGGATGCGGAGATAACAGATAATCAGGGAAATGAGATGGATATAGATGTGCTTAAACCTGGTGATAGAATTAAAATTTTCTATAATGGTATGATTGCTGAATCATATCCTGCCCAAATTACTGCCGATAAGATTGAGCTAGTCGGGCACAATTATATAATCGATGGGTTTATTACCTTAATTGATGATATATATCAAGAGGACAGCGGACTAAATGGCGACATCACCATGATCGCATTTGATACGACTGATTGGACCATGCTTACCGAGATTGAGACAGAAATTATCCTGGCCCTGGTGAAGGTGAAATACGAGCTTGAAGTAGTAGTGGGTACATTCGATGAATTAGCTGAGCAGGGGTTAATTGATAAGGATAATTTATATTTTGAGGATGGTATTCTGATAGAAATAAAGGATATTGAAATCAATAAAGACAAGGATAAGATAGAATGTTCTATTAAGAAATGGAGAAGTGGGCTAGGTGCCATTGGTTGGGATGCAAAGGCTAAGCTTAATAAGGATACATGGGAGATAACAAGGGGTGGTATGTGGATAAGCTAATGTAATAGGTTATTTTTTCACACATAGGGGCGGTTCTCTTGATACACAACAGAACCGTCCCTATGTGGTTTCATCCGCCTTAAGAAATTGTCCTGTCTTACCCATATGATAGGTAAGACGGATGATTTCTTGCTCTTCCACAGACATTTCTCTGGAAAACATCTTCTCTAGCTGTGAAATAAGTATTGGAAAATCTAAAACCATTTTAGCAGGTCTTAATGGTTTTAATGCCACAGTCGGGTCGTACCTTCTTGGCTTTATTCCGGAATTATAGACTTTTTTGAAAATTTCGGCAGTATAAAGAGCATCATTTAGAGCATCATGGAAGGTAGATGCTGAATCGATATTTAAGGCTTCTACGCAGTATTTAAGACCAAGAGGCTTCTTCTTTGGTTGTCCTAGATATACTGAAGTCTGGGGTTGGATATTAATATATCTATTTGGTAATAGCTTCTCATCAAGATTGTGATAGATAGCATTTCTAAAAATCTCCTTCATATCTACCATTCCCCAGATACAAAAAACTATCTCGGGTTCATTTACAAATTCTAAAAACTCTTTATAGACCTGACTAAAGGATTGCTTAGATTCTAGGCTATCGGTTGTTATGCCCGTAAGCTCAGTAATAAATTCGCTGATACGGGAATATATAGATGGCTTTACAAGGTGATTAAAGGTTCCCACATTATTAAAATCCCCATCCAGCTTTACCGCGCCTATTTGGATAATCTCGAGGGGATATTTGCCTCTCTTTTCAGGTGTTTCAGGCTTTAGACGAGAGTCCATTAGGGAGTCTGGGTCTTGATTAAATTCCAGATCAAATATGATATAATGCATATAGTTACCACCTTATTGTTCTAATGAATAGGAATAAAATACTATGTTTTATTATAACAAAGATAGTGCTATAATAAAACATATTCTGGAATAATATATAGGAAATATCATGATGTGAAACACAGAGATGCAAAATGGAAC
>CAZODB010000289.1:0-2213 GCA_964578425.1 uncultured Herbinix sp. | reverse complement strand
TACTTATAATCCAGACACTACTAGTCGATAATAAAATCATTATTGAAAATATATAACAACACCTACAATTGTCCAAAATATCGTGCCAAGACCTCCTTCCACGTTCATCTCTTCTTCTTGACAAAATTCATCAAATAAATATTCCGACATGATTATACACCTTTTTTGTTTATTTATTATAAAATACCTCCCTTCGAAGTAGTATAGAAGTATTTATAATACCATGCACAATACTACACTTATTAAAAAAACAGATTATATAATACACTTATAAAAAAATAAATAAAAGCACCCAATAATAAAAACAATAAGATCTTCTTTTTTTTCACTCTTATATGTCCCCCTTTCTTTTATTAATTATTGCTTCTATTTTTTTCTTAATATAAGTATGGGCAGTAAAGATTTTTGACTTTTATGTTTTTAATAAAGTTGATTAAAGTGTCACAACAGCCATTTTTAAGCCGCTAATGGCAACACCTTTTGAGTTTTACTCTGTTTTAAAATATAAAAACTGTTTTTAACTATAGTTAATTGAATAGTAGCCTCTTCAACTACTATCCTTAGTACTTTTTTACGTTTATTGCCCCGATTTTAAAGGAAAACCAGATTTTTAAAAGATACCCCTCTATTTAACAGCCTTATTACCTATAGCTGCAAAATCATAAGCACTATTTATTTCACCTGATTAATTTCATATCCCATATCCTCTAGGATATCAATAACAGAATAATCACTCATGTAATGCGCCGAGCCTACGACTATAAAGTATGTGGTGCTGCCTTCTGAACTTAGGAGCTTATCTATCTTTTCAGCCATACCCTTATCTCTTTGGGTTAGCAATTTATCGATATATTCTTCCATAAGCAACATGACTTCCTTATCATCATCCACAGAAGGTATCTCCTCGGCATATAATATTGGGGCTATATCCTTCATGAAGCCTTCTACATCACCATCATGCCAATAATCCAGTATCATTTTTATTAATTCATTATCGCCTGTATCTTGCCCCTGATTCATATTTATAATAGTATTTAGGCTTTCTGATAATAGCCACTCTATCAAATCATCTGAAAGACTATCAAACATTTGAAGTTGAAATTCAAAGCTCTCAAGTTCATATATAGGCTTACCTGATAGGTATGCATCAATAATAAACTTTCTATCAATACCTAAGGTCGCAGCCAAGGCCAATTCCTCAGCTGTGCCTGAGGATGTTATAGTTAATGCAGAAAAGGAATTATACAGATACCATGGCTTCATCATAGCAATCATTTCCTCGTTTATACCATATGCAGCTGCTACCATAACCGCCATTTGATACGTTTCCTCCGACACATGATCCTTGAGTGAACTTCCATCCGCGTAGTATCCATACTGCATGTATAAATTATTTATATCCTCTTTTGGATTCACCACATCCACTTCCACACCAAGTACATCAGATTCTTTAAAAGCCTCTAATAACTTGTTGCCAAATGGATATATATCATAATTAGCCAAATGAACTGAACCTAATAAATACACTCGATTCTCTCCTGATTTTATCTCCCATAGAAAGCCCTTACTACCAGCATCTAGGGCATTATACAGGTGAGTAATCAGTCTGGAAGCAATAACACAGGCCTGCTCAAGTGAACATACATCCTTTAGGGACAGTTCCCCTTCATTACCAGTGTAAATGCCGTACTTTGCCATATAGTCTAAGGCGTTATTATTATCAGTAATACCAACATTACCACTAAATTCATAGTCAGAAATTAATAAATACAGAAACTCTAAAACCTCTTCTACTATCATATTATTCTTTAATTTATAGCTTTGCTCATAATAATCGACAACACAATCTGTTTTTAAAAACTTACCACGTATACCTGCCATTAATACCCGAAGCTGCCCATGAGTAATCGGCGCTTTCATATCCTTTGTATACCAGCTCATAGGATATATGTTATATGTATCCCCTACGATCAGATCATCAATTGCCCATTGACTAAAGGTTGGCCTAGCCACATCTCCTTCCTGTGCTAGTGCAGTGCTGGTAGAGAACATCGTTAAAACCAATGTCATTACTAAGAGCAGTGAAATAATACGTTTCTTCATTAATAGTTCCTCCTTATTTGAGTTAATAATACATATATATACATAATTTCATAATGATATCTATAACCTAAGGTGCTGCCCCATATATACAATTATCAAGTATATCCTTC
>CAZODB010000288.1:0-2226 GCA_964578425.1 uncultured Herbinix sp. | reverse complement strand
TCAAAAAGGTCCGATACGATATTCTTAAGCCTTTCCGATTTGTCAGTTAATATGTTCACATAATCCTTAGCGCTCTCCGACAATTCCTCCTTAGACAGCAAATCCACGTAGCTTATTATGGATGTAAGCGGCGTCTTCAGATCATGGGAGACATTTGTTACAAGATCCACCTTCAACCTCTCAGATTTCATCTGCTCCTCTATACTCGCCCTAAAGCCCTGATTGATTTCTTCAAATGTCTTTCTATTTTCATTGAAATACCAGTAAATGATTACACCCTCCGCAAATACAGGAAATAATCCTACTGCGAAACTGTGTGAAACTGCCAAAAAAACAAATACTAAAAACACCATTCCAGCACTGGATACTATAAATATTATCTGTCTTCTATTAAGTGATTTTGTCAAAGGAAAATGCTCGAATCTACTGTCATCGAAGAAGCTTTTGATAAATCCACTTATTCCAGCCAATATAGCATATATCAAGCTGTGCTTTAGAAACTGCTTTGCCTTAATTTTTCGTACCAGGCTAAGAAGAATTACGCCACAGATTATACTTCCTATAACCGTTAGGACGCCTGTCATAATCAGTACATAATAATGGGTCATAATCGGAGTCCTATTATAATACGAAACACTGTAAATCCCAGAAGACCATATATATAGCGTAAAGAGTATAGCACCAAGCTGTATATCAGTATATATTCTGTCCATATAAGGGGTTAGCTGCAGCTCATTATCTTCTGGATTTCTACCCGTTACTGAAATCAGATAAATGACACACAGAATTCCAACGATTACTGATTGTATTATAGAAGAAACCATAGGAATCAGCTTATTTCTTTCTGTATTCCATTTGTCCTGCTCTTGCTGCAAATACTCCTTGGGAAACACAAGATATAAGGTATATTTATCCTCTACATAGCTCTGAACTTCCTTGTAGGTATTATCTCCATATCTCCATTCCATATTTCTATATACATACAGATAATCCTCATGCTCAAGCATCTTTTCAAGGTCTTCATTTTTCTTTGTTTTTTCCCCGTCAGTTATATAGTATAAGTATTTTGGTTCCGGCCTTATAGTCTCGGTATCATTTATAATATGATTGCTAACCTGGCGAATCGCACTGGATAATTGCCCATATACAAATGTTTCACTCTGTGAGTAATCCTTGACGAATAGGGTTTCCATATTTATACCGCTGTCAGAGATATAAATCATCTGTATCAATGTAGCAGTAATCAATAGAACTGTAAATGTAAATGCAATGAACTTCGTTACCTTGCTTCTACTGAATTTTCTCAATTTTGTAGCCAATTCCCCACACCACCTTCAAATATTTCGGTTCCTTCGGATTTATTTCGATTTTTTCACGAATACGCCTGATATGGACCATCACAGTATTTTCAACCGAATAAGCTGTCTCCTGCCATACCCGCTCATATATCTGCTCAGCAGAGAACACACAGCCGACATTCTTCATAAGAAACTCCAGTATCTTGAATTCCTTAGCGGTCAGCTTAACATGCTCACCGTCCACAGTAAGCTCAGCCTTTTCAGCATCTAGGCATAAGCCTCCTACTACAAGCTTTGACTCAGATTTCGCACTGTCCTTATCTCCTAGCTGCAGATATCTTCTCAGCTGACTCCTTACTCTAGCTACAAGCTCCTGTGGGTTAAATGGTTTCGTAACATAATCATCCGCTCCCATAGATAACCCTAGAATCTTGTCGGAGTCCTCCGATTTGGCTGACAAAAGTATAATCGGGATGTTCTTACTGTCTCTTATCTTCATCATAGTAGACAGTCCATCCAGCTTAGGCATCATGACATCCAATATAATAAGCTGTACCTGATTGGATACCAATACATCCAAAGCTTCCATGCCATCGTAAGCCTTAAGCACCTTATATCCTTCCCTGACTAAAAGCTTTTCAACAGCCCCGGCAATCTCCCTATCATCATCTGCCACCAAAATAATCGCAGTGTCCATTACAGCCTTCCTCCTCATGTTACCGATAATATAATCCTAATAGTTGAATCTTAAGTGTGGGTTGATGCAAACCTTAAAACAATCTTAACAATACCATAGAAACATGTCAATCTTCGATTCGTAGTGTACCGGGTACCGATTCGGACTGTACCCGGTACCGATCGACACTGTACCGGGTACCGATTGACAACCATCGACATCTCCACTGCTTTTGTGTTATCATATATATTG
>CAZODB010000287.1:0-2238 GCA_964578425.1 uncultured Herbinix sp. | reverse complement strand
GGACTATGAAGGGGCCAGGTCTTTTCAACACCAACACCGCCGGAACTCTTTCTAACAGTAAAGGTTTCTCTGGAACTACCATTCTGTCTCTTTATTACAGTACCTTCAAATACCTGTAATCTCTCACGGTTACCCTCTTTAACTTTTGCATAAACCTGAACTGTATCACCAACGTTGAAGTTAGATATATCGGTTCTCATCTGCTCTGTTTCAATTTCTCTAATTATTTTGTTCATTTTGTGACCTCCTATTTGTTTAGATGTTCATAATACTTTAAGTATAAGAGGACCATCCATCTCACAATATGATACTTTACCACATAAAGTTATATAAATCAAGTGGTTTTTTTGCAGTGCTTGGCACTTGTCCCTGAAGCACATTCTTTGTTTAAAGTAGACATAGTTGTGAATTAACTTATATTTTACTGTGATGCTTAATATCTGAAAGACTTATGAATATTTATAATAATTCTTTTGGAATATCATACGGGTAAGATATTCCCTTTCCTCTTCCGTAAGAATTGCATTTTCAAGTAGATCTGGACGCCTTTCGTAAGTACGGGTTATGGATTCCTGTCTTCTAAAGGCATCAATATTAGCATGGTGACCGGACAGTAAGACATCTGGAACCTTTTTACCCATAAATATTTCAGGACGAGTGTACTGAGGGTATTCTAAAAGATTATCCTTAAATGTCTCGAACTCAGAGGAAGCTTCATTACTTAGTACACCAGGAATTAATCGTGCAATTGAATCAATCATGACCATGGCAGGCAATTCGCCTCCTGTAAGTATATAATCCCCTATGGATATATTGTCAGTAACTATCATTTCAAGTACTCTTTCATCTACTCCTTCATAATGACCGCAGAGAAATATTAAATCCTCCTCCAAAGAGAGCTCATTTGCCATGTTCTGATTAAACACGTCACCCTGAGGCGTCACATAGATAACTCTTGGTTTTTTAAATAGGCTTTGATCATCCTTTGACAGCTTAATATGGTTAACTAGATAGCCATAGGCCTTATATACGGGTTCGGCTTGTATGACCATGCCGGCTCCACCACCATATGGATAATCATCAATTCGATTATGCTTATCCTCTGAAAAGTCCCTAATATTTACTGCATTTAATGAAATGAAGCCATTTTCTATAGCCCTTCCCGTTATACTGGTTTTTATCCCTGTCTCAATCATATCGGGAAATAAAGTCAGTACATGAAAATTCATTCTTCCACCCGACCTCTCATAAATGTAATCTTTTTATCATGCCGTAATCTAAATAAAAATTTATTTTATAGTAATCCATCTATTAAATGAACAGTTATCCTCTTATTAGTAGTATCCACATCAAGGATGCATTCCTTGATAGAGGGGATCAAAAGCTCTTTGTTATCCTGAGTCTTTACAACATATACATCATTTGCTGTTGAGCTTAGGACTTCTGTTAGTATTCCTAGCTTATCTCCATCCTCGGTATATACATCTGAATTTATAAGATCAAAAATAAAATACTCATCCTCTTCCAGCTGTATAGCATCTTCTCGTTGTATTAATAAGTCCTTGCCCTTATATTTTTCTATATCATTAATATCATTTATATCCTTGAATTTTAATATAACAAGTTTCTTGAAATACTTGACTCGTTCGATAATTAAGGGTAAGTACTCCTTACCAGTATCCAAATACACCTGCTCTAAATACTCAAATCTATCGATATCATCGGTGGTCGGAAACACCTTAACCTCACCTTTTATACCATGGGTAGTTGTTATAACACCGACTCTAAGAAAATTATCCATTGAAATCCCTCTTATTAATTCATGATTGCTAAATAGGCTGTTATAAAATTAATTTTACAACAGCCTTCATAAGATATTTATTGCACAATTTCTACAATAACCTTTTTGTCATCCTTAGTTGCGGCTGCTTTAACTACGGTACGTATGGATTTGGCGATACGGCCTTGTTTGCCAATAACCTTACCCATATCATCGGAAGCCACCTTAAGTAGAATTGTGATGGTCTTATCAGTTTCTCTCTCCGTAACAACAACCTCATCAGGATGATCTACGAGTGATTTAGCAATAACCTCTACTAATTCCTTCATATCAAACCTCCTCGATACATGGAAAATAAAAGCTACATATAAAGGAGGTTTTACCTCCTCGATACATGGAAAACAAAAGCTACATATAAAGGAGGTTTTACCTCCTCGATACATGGAAAACAAAAGCTA
>CAZODB010000286.1:0-2241 GCA_964578425.1 uncultured Herbinix sp. | reverse complement strand
AATCCCTCAAGAAAAGCTGCGTATGAATTCAGTGTGTTCTCCTGCCTTCTATGATTCATAAGGCGTATTAGATTTTCACCCTTATTAAGGTTTATAGTTATTTCTTCTGAATCTGTAAATGTAGTTGTGCTTTCTGTAAGAGGCAGCAAATCATCAAAATACCTGGTTTCATTATCTGCCTCTCCTACTGCTATCTGAAGCCAACGTCCTGTCCCTGCCTCTTCTCCGCTGGCGTAATTAACAGTTATGGTATAATCTCCGCTGGCAGGTGCATTCACAGTAAAGGCAAGCTCGCACCAAAGATCACCGACAGGAGTAGTGCCTACATTTGTACCATCAAAGGTACCGAGATTAGACACATAGTTATCTGTATTTATCTTGGCTCCTTGGCCTAAAAGCACAGAATCATTTGCAGCATTTAAGGTAATATCAAGCCCTTGGCCGGCTACAGTTATGCTTCTGATGTTTGGCGCATAGGAGTATTTTGTGTTTTTCCAATCAGAGAATGTTGCATTATCCCAAAGGTAATAGCAGTTATCAACCTTGATAAAGTCTACTCCCCAGTCAATATAAGACTTGGTATCTACATCCTCAAAGCCACAGGTACCCACCGCAGAGCCAGCACAAAGATTAGTTCCTATATCATTGTACATACCGAATTTAAGTCCCTTACTGTGTACATAATCAGATAATGATTTAAAGCCACTGGGGAATTTTACAGTTTCATTCGAAAGAAGACCGTCTACTCTTTCTGACTTATAGCAGCCGTCATCAAGCACTACATACTCGTATCCCAAATCCGCCAATCCCAAATCAACAATAGCATCTGCCATAGCCTTTGTAAGTTCCTCTGTGTTTTTGCTGCCGAAGGCATTCCAGCTATTCCAGCCCATTGCCGGGAGACGTCCCTGCTTCTTATTTAAAAGAACCTCACCGTTAGTGAAGGCTGGAAACATATATCCAGGGTCCTTGATCTCATCTGGTGCTGTCCTCGATGTGGTTCTTGATGACGTCTTACCTTCCATAGTCTTTTTTATATTCTTGTCCAAAAGAAGTCCTCCTTATCTTATGCTTATATCGTCAGTGTTTCAATATAATAATATCTACCATTTGTACCAGCTTTATAATAGCAATATTATATTATGATTGCAACTATATAAGAGGCGTTATATTAAGGCAAACTATAATAATATTGTAATTGTTACTATAAAAATTATATTCATAAAATAAAGATAGTAATAGGAGTTAAAATAGAAAAAGGGGGTAAGTCCCTATGTTTTAAGATAAATAGGGTCGATTACGTCCTCCCATATAATATGAGAAATTATCTGGCTTATCTATGATTTCCCGTGCAAATATAAGCATTGCTGTAAAAGATGGCGTTGGCACAAATGTGTAGACTTCTTGCACAACATCATCTAATTCAATTTCTGTTGTATCTATGACTCCGTATTTGAATAATGTCTTAATTATTTCTAATGCTTTGTCAAAATCCACTCCAATGTTTTTCATTAGTAAATTTGGAGTAAAGGACTTGCTGTGTTCTCGCTTATTTAACATCACCATGGTGTCATATACAGACTTGTCCGAAAAATCTTTGAAAAATGCTACATAGTCTATTCCGTTAAAAAACGCTTCACCTTTATCTTCTACTTCAGGTACTATCAAAAAATACTGCAACCTGTTTGCAATTCCCATTCGAGTATAACCTCTATCTGACAATACGCTCGAATAAGTCTGGTCGTTTTTACCTAATTTACTTTTATATTCTTTAATGCTATGACCTACTGAAACGCGACCAAACATTGCTCGTTCCATCACCCAACACAGCTCGAACACTGTTTCGAAGACTAGCTCATTATCAGTTTCGGCTATTTTACGTTCCAAGGCCTTCTCAATATCGCTGTAATTGGTTATATTACGTCCAAAAAGCGCATCAATAGATACTTCAAAAAAATCTGCTATTTTTGGCAGAAGCTCAGTATCAGGCACACCACCATTTTCCCATTTAGATACAGCTTGAGGTGAAACACATACACTTTTTGCAAGTTCCTCTTGAGTTACTCCTTTTTCCTTGCGAAGTTGAGATATTTTTATTCCTATTACTGCTGTACTCATTAATATACCTCCATTTGAATTATTTACGAAAGCTTTCTATCCATAATATAACACAATGGAAGGTTGATTTCACTAGAGGCCTTATTGCATAAAACAACCCAGGGTTGTTTTATGCGAAACAGA
>CAZODB010000285.1:0-2244 GCA_964578425.1 uncultured Herbinix sp. | reverse complement strand
AACAGAGGTTCCTGACAACAACAGAGTAATGAATAAGATCACTGAGAAAATTGGTGCTTGGGCTAAGGTAAGCTGGCTGACTGGTCAGACCGCTGATGAGAGAATCGGTGTTATGATTGCAGGTGGCGATTATCCTGACTTTATCGATGGTTCAACTGGTACACCCGCTCTTATCGAAGCTGGTGCATTAATAGCTATCGATGAGCATTGGGATAACTATCCTAATATTAAGAACTACCTATCTGAAGCTGAATGGAATAAGCTTAGAAAAGAAGATGGACACATCTATTATATTCCTCAGTTTGGTATAGTTCAGGGTAAAGAAATGGCTACAAGCCATTGGGGTATGGGCTTCTGGATTCAGAAGGATGTACTTATTTGGGCTAATTACCCTGATATCAGAACCTTGGATGATTACTTTAATGTAATCGCAGATTACCTAGCTGCTCATCCTACTACTGAAGATGGACAGCAGACTGTTGGATTTTCTATGAGTTCAGAAGACTGGAGATACTTTGGAATAGAGAATCCTCCACTATTCTTATTAGGTTATCCTAACGATGGTGCATGTTATGTAGATCCAGATACAGTAACAGCTCTTGATTATAACACTCACCCACGTGCAGTTGAATATTATAAGAAGATGAACGAAGTATATAATCAGGGATTAGTTCATCCTGAGACATATACTATGTCCTATGACCAGTATATTTCATTACTATCTACCGGTAGAGTACTTGGTACATTAGATCAGTTCTGGAACTTTAATACTGCGAATGAAGCTTTGGTTACTCAAGGTAAGATTGGTCAGACATATGTTCCCTTGCCTATTACTTATGGAGATGGTATTAAGGATAAATGGCACAGCCCTGCTGAATTAGATGTATCTAACGGATTAGGTATTACCACTAGCTGTAAAGATATAGAAGGCGCTATGCAGTTCCTAAACGATCTTTTAGCTCCTGAGATTATGAATCTTAGATTCTGGGGTGAGGAAGGCGTAGATTACATGGTTGACGCTGACGGAGTATTCTATAGAACACCTGAACAGAGAGCAAATGCCGATAATCAGGACTGGTCTACCCAGAACCTTGCTGGCAAGGCATATAACTTCTTCCCTCAATTTTCTGGAATGTTAGCTGATGGAATCAATGCTGTAGATCCTAAGACACAGCCAGGAGAAGTTTATGAGACATTATATGATATTGATAAGCAGCTTCTTGATGGTTATGGTTACAAGACTTTATTAGACTTCTTATTTACAGATCATCTGAATGATCCTTGGTATCCGATGTGGTCTGCTACTAATACTTGGACAAATGATACTGATTATGGTCGCGCAAAGGAGAAGATTGCTGACCTTAAGCATAAGCACCTTCCTGTGATTATGATGGCTCCTGAAGCTCAGTTTGATGCTCTTTGGGAAGAATACCAAGAAGTATATCGTACGGAAGTAGATGTTGATGCATATCTTGATGAATTAACAGCAGAGGCCCGTAGAAGAGCAGGTATAGAATAAATAGTAAAGCAACTGTATTAATTTTAATAAGTTGATATAATAGACAATCTAAACTGAATAGATAGTCTACCAATAGGCATAAACTGCTAAGGATGTGGGTGTCTTAATAGGCAATAATGCTTTTAAGACACCCCATCTATTTATGAATATATAGTAATAGTGTAAAATATGTTCACTGTAATAGCTTATAAACTCATATAAAGCTTGTATAAGCAAGTATGAGAAAATAATATAATGTGAATGTAAGGAGACTGGAGGCACTTGTATGAAAAAGAAGAAGCCCTATAAGATGATTATAACTGTTTTGATTTTTGCAACAGTTATTGCTGGTTTGTTTCTTCCATATCTTCATCTACCAGAGCAGAAGAATGTAAATGAAGGTTATGTATTAGATTTTGATTTGGCAGTGTTAGAGAGTAGTTTAATAGATGATGTTGCTAAAGAAGAGAATATACCAAAAACGATTGTATATAGTACTGTAAAGAATATTCTCAATGATAGGACTCCTGAAGATATGCGGAGACGCCTGAAAGAAGAAGAATATTATATCATTGATGTCTTATCAGAAAGGATTAATGAGACTGTTGCTAAAATGGAGGAAATGGGTAATCTTGAGAAAAGGGACTTATCTTTCTTTGGATTAATAGATGTATCTACATCAATCATAGTCCATTTAAAGCAAGATATTATTAATTCAATATTAATTATTTTAACTTTGATTATGA
>CAZODB010000284.1:0-2268 GCA_964578425.1 uncultured Herbinix sp. | reverse complement strand
ATTTATATCTGGCACCGTTATGTTTTTGCTACAAAGGATACCCAGTCTCCCATTCTATTTACCTCTATAATAGTGAATTGGTTTTTTTCAAGGGAGTCTCTTACTTCATCCTCTTTTGTATATAGGATTCCGGAGCTTATAAATATAGCATCCTTCTTCATGTTTTCCTTTATTATATGGGATAAGGATATTATTACATCTGCTAGAATATTAGCAACCACAAGATCATAGGTTTTAACTCCTATACGGGTGCGTATCCCATGGTCATCAATTATATTCCCTGTAGCAAATGCTAGCTCTCCTTCAGGACAATGCTCTTCTCTCTCTAATTCCCACTCCGATGCATCTATATTATTGACACGGGCATTTTCTATGGATGTCTGTGTTGCAATCGAATCTATATCGATTCCCAGCACCTTAGATGCACCGAGTTTATTTGCTATTATAGACAGTATTCCACTTCCGCTTCCCCCATCAAGGACAAGATCGCCGGGCTTAATATACTTCTTTATTCCTAGAATACTAAGCTTAGTGGTTTCATGGGATCCAGTTCCAAAGGAAATGCCGGGATCTATCTCTATCACTAGATCATCCGGCCTTGTATCAGTAAGCTTCTCCCAGGTAGGTTTGATAACTATAGTATCATCAATACGAAAGGGCTTAAAAAACTCCTTCCAATTGTTCATCCAATCCTTATCCTCAGTATCAGAAACTGTGATTTCCTTGCTTCCAGCATCTACAAAGTCAGCAATATCATTAAGACCTTCTCTTACCATATCTATCAAGGCATCAGAATTATTCTCTGGATCTAAGTAAAAGCTAACCTTAGTAGAGTTATCGTTGCTGTTTAGCTCTGGAAGTATATCAATAAACATCTGATTTTTCTCTTTTTCGGTAAGCGGTATATTGTCTTCAATTTCGATTCCTTCAATACCTAGATCAGAAAGCATGCTGCTTATAAAATCTACGGCCTCAGTTGTGGTATCAATGGTGAATTTTATCCATTTCATTAATATAGCCCTCTATGATTCAACATTTTATTCATGGCGTAATGACACCATCGTTTCAAGGTTTTCTTCATTTCCAGAACTTTTTCTTACCCTTACTATTATCCTGTTCTTCATTCGAATCCTGTGCTTTTCCAGTCATAGCTTCATCAAACTTTCTTAAAAGCTCCTTTTGGTTGGAATTAAGACTCGTTGGAACCTGAACCACTAAGGTTACATAATGGTCTCCTCTAACATTCTTATTTCTAAGAGTAGGTACACCCTTATCTCGCAAACGAACCTTCGTATCTGTCTGTGTTCCCGGCTTGACATTATATAAAACATCACCATCAACCGTACTAATTCTTACTTCACCGCCTAAAACTGCTGTGGCATAGGTTATCGGGGCTGTAGAGAATATATCAAAATCTCTACGTTGGAAAATAGGATGTCTGCTCACATCAATCTCTACAAGTAGGTCGCCTCTAGGTCCACCATTAGTTCCAGGTTCACCCTTGCCTCGAATTCTAACACTTTGACCCTTATCTATTCCTGCAGGAATTCCTACTTTGATCTTCTTCTTACTGGTGATATAACCGCTTCCATAGCAGTCTGAGCACTTATCTTTAATAATCTTTCCGCTTCCTCTACAATCAGGACAAGACTGGATGTTCTGGGACATACCAAATAAAGTCTGCTGCGTATATATAACCTGTCCCTTACCTCCACATTTTTGGCATGTTTCGGCTTGTGTTCCTTGCTTTGCTCCACTTCCATGGCAGGTCTCACACTCATCCTTAAGATTTAGATCTAATTCCTTATCTGTTCCAAACACAGCTTCATCAAAGGTTATTCTTACAGATGTTCTAAGACTAGCTCCCTGCCTAGGGCCATTATTTGCTCTTCTTGACCTGCCCCCAAATAGATCTCCAAATATATCTCCACCAAAAAATTCTCCAAAGATATCCCTCATATCAAAATCAGAGAATCCTGATCCACCTGCTCCATCAAAAGCAGAATGTCCAAACTGATCATATTGTCTTCTCTTATCTGAATCACTAAGTATAGCATATGCTTCGGATGCTTCCTTGAACTTTGCTTCTGCAGATTCGTCCCCCGAGTTGGTATCAGGATGATATTTTTTTGCTAATTGTCTATATGCTTTCTTTAACTCATCTTCAGTAGCGCCTTTACTGACACCTAAAACCTCGTAATAATCTCTTTTATCTGCCATTTATCCTTCACCTTTCGCGTAATATCCGCGAATAAACAGATTAGTCCA
>CAZODB010000283.1:0-2279 GCA_964578425.1 uncultured Herbinix sp. | reverse complement strand
TACTAGCCTTCTTAGTACACTTTTTCTTTTCATACTATAACTCCCCTCAAACTTTTTTTAGTGCTTTAATACTTTTTAAATAGATTCTCTAAATTGGTTATCGTTTTTGGCTATAATAAACAAAAAAAGCCAGCTTATTTCTAAACTAGGCCGGTTGTACCATTCACTCCATGTGTCCCAGGTACCCAGATATAGAACACACATCATCGTTTCCCAAGTTGTTTTTTAATTATATCACCAATGTTTGTAATATGTCAACCAATATTTTCACATATTAGCAAATTATTCTAACTATGTTTTAATATTGATCTTTATGTTTAACTTATCCCAAAAAAGTACTTAAACTACAATAATAATAAACTTATTAAAGGCAAACTAAAAGGACTGTCTACTGTTTAGTACAGTCCACAATCCTATAGAGTTGCTTAATTAAATTGTCCTAAATTTGGAGTTCAGTATTTACTAATTCTTGGTCATTTCATTAATTCTGTTGCTAATTATCTTGTTATAGTTGAGAACCTTTCTCTCATATTCTTCGTTCATGTATCTCGATGAAATTAAAAAGTCTGCTGTAGCACGATTATTAGCAATAGGTATATCATATACCGCTGCTATTCGAAGCAATGCTTTTACATCTGGATCATGGGGCTGTGATTCCAAGGGATCCCAGAAAAATATAACAAAATCAATATTTCCTTCAACTATTTTAGTACCTATCTGCAGATCCCCTCCCAAGGGGCCACTGTTATATGCTCTAACAGGAAGATCCGTCATCTCAGAAATTAATTTGGCTGTGGTTCCAGTTCCACTAAGAAAATGATTTTTTAATATATCTTTGTGTTCCTTTACCCATTCTATCATTCCCTGCTTCTTACTGTCATGAGCTATAAGGGCTATATGCTTTTGTCTTTCAACTGTAAAATTAATATAATCGCTGTTTAGCATCTTTTATGTCCTCTTTTCATCGTATTAAAACCTTGTAAACTACCATACTACTTACCTTTATATACTTATGATAAATGATAGAGAATTAAATTGCAAGATAGATCATGGTTATTAGAATTCTCAAAATCTGTAGAACGATATCACTCTTACGATATTTCTTCTTAAACCATGCTTCAGCATAATGTCCAATATTGGAACTGTTTTAGGCAAGATAACATCATGATACATTAGTCTGTGAATTTCATTTAATAAATGGCTGGTTGTTCCCAAATTTATACTTATTTGGGATGCCAATATATATATTGCTTATTCGTTATTCAGTACAGCCTAACCTAGGTCAAACCATCGAAAAACGTTAATATCTCAACATTATTTATTGTTTAGTACGGCTTGTGCTGCCCTCAATGAAAACATAGCTATCAATTCCGGTTGTAACAGCCAATTAGGCTTGATATAATAGGCAATAATGCTTCCTACAGATTAACAATAGAATTTGATTTCTTTTTCTTTAAAATGATTTTTCCACTCATCACATATCATAAAATATTGTGCTGAAATAATCTCTAATAATTCATTTAGCTCATTCAACGGTATCCTACTTCCATTATTAGCAACAATACATCCTCCAGATACTGTCATCCAAATCTTAGTTGCAGTGGAGCTTGGCTTTCCTTTTCCTACATGTACATGAATTGGTTCATTATTTTCATTTGACCAGAAAAATACTTTATATCCGCCAACCTGAAACAGACTAGGCAATTTTCATCCCTCCTGTAGCAGCATATTTATATAATAAATGAGCATTGCTATGGAGAAATTTGATAAACTTTTCAATCTCTATATCAGCGAAGCCTTCTCGCTTAATCCATGTATAAGAAGGCAACGAACATCTAGCTACATCAAAACCATCCTCCGTTGGGCGTTCAAAATGAACTTCCACACATTTGACACCATCTTCATCAACTATCTGCGAATGTACAATCTCAGTTTCATCAGCCAAAATCATATATGGATACATCATGGACTCTATACCTCCCTATCAAGATAAAGTTATCAATTTAAGTCGTAATCTATATAGCAATAGTATAGCACAAAATTATCATTTCCCCTATAAAAAGTAATAAATATATTTAGACATAAACTAGACAGAAACAAGCCTATATCTATTTAAAATAATTATACTATTTCAGTTCTTCGAACTTGTGTTCTGCACGAGCATATGGTATAATTTACCTAAGCAGTTATCATAACTGCTGGCAATCGTGTATAGGGTGGTTGACCTTCATTCTACATAGGATGGAGTGTGATGAAATTCAGCGATGCTGAATTGATGA
>CAZODB010000282.1:0-2289 GCA_964578425.1 uncultured Herbinix sp. | reverse complement strand
AAAGTATGTAAATACACTTTGTGTGTTTACATACTTTATGTGTTGGTTCATATATATTAACTTCTATCATTTTGCTATTGCCCCTACTTAATATGAAGGAGCTGCATATTATCTACTGGCCACATTTTTCTTTTGAAGGACATCCAGAGCATCCCGAACAACAGGATTTGCCAGCCTTTACATCCATCGCCTTCTTATATACTATGAAGCCTGTATAACCAAGTATAAGTGCTCCTATTACATAAGTCATATTACATCATTCCTCTTATTATAATGTAGTAGTGTTTAGTGTCCCTCTCCAAGGACTTAGCCATATGATTCATTACATGAATAAGCTTCCTATCTGATAGACCAGTGTAGATACAAGCCATGCAACAGCTACTTGGAATGCTACTGTAAACAAAGTCCATTTCCATGATCTCATTTCTCTTTGAACAACTCCGATGGTCGCTGCACATGGAATATATAAAAGGCAAAAGACCATTAATGCATATGCATTCACTGCACCGAATCCAATTCCTCCTAGGAGCTGTGAAAGACCTGCCATTCCCTCGACAGAACTAATATTACTGATACCGAATAATATACCGAAACTTGATACCACTATCTCCTTGGCGGCTATGCCTGCTATAAGCGCCACTACTACCTGCCACATACCCAGTCCTGCAGGCCGAAGAAGAGGTGCTAGAACCTTTCCTATTATAGCTCCAAAGCTATCTGACATATCAGTTACCATGCCGTTAGGTCCAAAGTTAAGTATAAACCATATTATTACCGAGGCAGCAAATATAGTGGTTCCTGCCTTTGTAAGATACTCCTTTACCTTCTCCCATACATAGATTATGATGGTTCTGCCATTTGGTGATTTGTAATCTGGAAGTTCAATCAATAGGCTGTTTATATCCTTTACCTTTGTGTTCTTATTCATTACATAAGCCACTATTATAGCCACCGCGATACCAATCACATACATAGAGTATCCTACTAGCATTGCATTTTTCTCAAAGAACATCTGTGAAAACAGGACATAGATTGGTAGCTTAGCACTACAGGACATAAATGGTGTAATGAGTATAGTCTTTCTTCTGTCATGGATATTCTCTAAGGATCGAGAAGCCATAATAGCAGGAACTGTACATCCAAAGCCTAATAGCATGGGAATAAAAGCTCTTCCGGAAAGGCCAACCTTTCCCATAATACCATCCATTACAAATGCCACCCTGGCCATATAACCGCTGTCTTCTAAAAAGGCAAGTGCAAGAAACAGGATGAATATATTAGGTAGAAATGTTAATATCCCTCCGACTCCGGCTATGATTCCATCTACTATAAGGGAAGATAATACTACTCCTACATTCATACTATCAAGATAATTGCTTGCTAGCTCAGAGAATGCTTCCAATCCACCCTCAAACACTACCTTTATCATGTCCCCAACCATAAAGGTCAGTAAAAATACTAAAGCCATTACCAGAAGAAAAATCGGCAATCCTAGATATTTGTTAGTGAGTATCCTATCGATTCTGTCAGTAGAAGCCGACTTTTCACTTCTGTTAACCAGAACCTCTTCCATAATCTCTTCTATAAAATCATATTTTTGATTAATAATTTCCTCTTCATAGCTGTTTTCTATAAGCTTCATATCGATAGGGTATTTATCCATTATCTGAGGATCCATCTCCAATAGCTTTATAGCGTGCCAGCGCATATTACCTATCTTACCGTATTTATGATATAGAGCATTGCTTATAAGGTCAATCTTATCCTCTAACTCATCACTATATACTATAGAATGCTCCTCATGGAGATCAAAACGCTTATTAATCCCATGGTGTCTATGACTCTTATGATGATGCTCAAAGTTAAGGTCACTATGCTTATCCTTGTGATGCGCTACGGCATGCATAAGAATATCAAGACCGGTGCGTTTTCTGGCCGATACAGGAATTATGGGAATACCAAGCATCTCAGGAAACCTATGTAAATCAATCTCCATGCCTCTTTCCTCTATGATATCCATCATATTCAGAGCTATTATAACAGGCTTACCCAGCTCGATCAGCTGAAGGGTAAGGTATAGATTTCTCTCCAAACAGGAGGCATCAACTACATTTACTATTACATCGACATTCGAGTCCAATATAAATTCCCGGGTCAGCTTTTCCTCCATAGTATAGGAGGTCAGACTATATAATCCAGGAAGATCAACTAATCTAAATTTCTCATCATGGTACTTGAATGCTCCTTCTATCTTCTCAACAGTTACTCCAGGCCAATTCGCCACCTTAA
>CAZODB010000281.1:0-2295 GCA_964578425.1 uncultured Herbinix sp. | reverse complement strand
GGAGTCTTTATATCATGGCTCAAGGAAGCAACCAACTCCTTCTTACTCTGGTTAGCTTCCCTTTCACTTTCCCTAGCCTTTTTCAACTCTTCCCTCATCAGGTCAAAGCTTTCAGAAAAAGCACCGAATATATTATCCTTATCCATCTCAAGTGGTACATCAAGGTTTCCTGCTGCCACATGCCTAGCAAACTTTTTTAGTTTTCTAAATGGCAGGAATATAGTCCTGTTCGCATACATTAGAAAAATCATAACAAATGTGGATACTGCAACTAATGTTACGAAGCCAAGTATTAATAATTCTGATCTATTCCTGTTGAGTTTAAGGTCTATGTCATTATATAAAATTAATTTTCCAAGAATATTATGATCTTTAAGGATATCAATTACGGTATCACGATTAGAAATGGCGCTACCTATGCTTTCATTAAGTCCGCTTTTTGTAGCCGCTATAAGATTTCCCTCATTATCTATCACCACATAATCATAACCGTAATTTAGACCTGGCAACATTTCTCGCCCGATACTTTCCCAATTCTTTGCAAGTGTTTGGGTGATATCATTAACCGCAGTCAAATCAAGCCGAGGGCTACTTTTCTTTCTAATAAGCGCACTGGCAACACATATATACACTATTAATATTATGATAACAAGGATACTAATCTTCTTATATTTCGAATACATAGCCGGTTCCCCATATTGTTTTTATATATTGTGGATTGTTAGGATCTTTTTCTATCTTCTCGCGTAGTCTCCTGATATGTACATTCAAAGTCCCATCACCAGTGATCGTATCACCCCATACCCTGCTAAAGAGCTCATCCTTGGAGATATTACGATTTCTGTTCTGTGCAAGATATAAGAGAAGTTTATATTCCATGGCTTTTAATTTAATCTCGATACCATTACATAACAACTTCTCTAGAGTAATATCTATCGTATAATTCTCAAAACTGATTACATTATCATTGACACCCCTGTATCTCTTTAAGACTGCTTTAACCTTTGCCAGAAGTACACTTAAGGAATAGGGCTTTCTTATATAATCATCCCCACCAATATTAAGAGCAATTAATATGTCCTCATCACTGGTTCTGGCACTAATAAATAGAATAGGAATACTAGTTGAAGTCCTTAACTTTCTGCATATCTCAAATCCCGAGGTATTGCCAAGGTTAATATCCAGTAGTATTAGATCCGTTGTGTTTCTACTTAAGAAGTCAAAACAAGTCTTTTCATCGGGAGCCCAATAAGTCTTAACACCAAACATATTAAAGAATTCGCAGGTGCTTTTGGATAGAGCTTCCTCATCATCAATAATTAGACAGTCATAAGCTGACATGTATTTCCTCCTTCTTGTACAGGTAGCGTCAAGTCTGACACCCTGTATATAATCATATATTATAGTTGCATCTAACTAATAGTAGCACTAGCTTAGCAGTTACCAAATTCAACAGATACGAAGAAGGAAATATCTTCACCTCTTTCTTATCGCGATAAGCGGTATTTTCATTTCCTTTTCAGTTAATCCAGCATGATGGGAAACAAATTGCATGGATTTCTTTGAATACACAATTCCTTTATTCTTGACTGCTACAGCCAGATAATCTCCTATAAAATCTACGAATTTTGGGTGCATTTTCCCTCTTCCAAACAGCTTCTTTTCGATTACTTCTTCTCTAGAATAAAGCATAAAATCTTCACCAAAATTCTTGCGAAACTCTACTGGAAAATCCTCTATATGTTCTTCCTTAATATAAAAAGCTGTTGCTCTTGGTTCAATCGAAGTAGGCCTCTTAAGCATTGAGTAAAGCTTAGGAAACTTACTTAATACATAATAGTCAGTACTCGTATGTCCATGATCAGCGGTAATAATCACTAGGGTATCTGATAGCTTCTTACACATATTTTCTATCTTATACTCCAGTTTATTAATGTTCTCGGTTACAATACTACTGTAGCAGCCATACTCATGCATTAGGCAATCTGGATACTCCCAGTATCCAAATATGTATTTTCCTTCATCAGTGGCGCATAGCCTCTTAATTTCACAGGTCAGTTCATCTAAGGTATCGATACGATTACTACCAAAACGCGAAACACTATAGGCATTAGCCTTGCCAGCAGCCTTAATCTCATCATATATGCTTTGATAAGGCATGTATCTGTTAGCAACATGATAATCTGCTGCTTGAATGTTTTTATCCTTTTCCTTGTTTGTAAAGGCATCAACTATTTTATCAAGCTCACTAAAATAAAGGCTCCATCCTAACCATCCATGTTCAAAAGGGGTTAA
>CAZODB010000280.1:0-2331 GCA_964578425.1 uncultured Herbinix sp. | reverse complement strand
GCCATGGCGGTATCTACACCCACAAAACCAAGCTTTTCATACTGCTTCTTTAGGAGTACTTCCCCTTCCTCAGTTTTGAGTTGGTTAATGGCTGCCAACTGCCTTAGATAACCCAAACAATTCTTCGATTCTCTCTCACTAAGACATGAGTATACAAGATCCAGATTACTTTCGGAATAAACCGTCTCATAATTATTCCTATAACGAATACGCCAGTAACTAGACATGCCGTCATGAAAAACATAGATATCTTGTATATCAAAAAGCTTTTTGCCATTGTAATAGATATGTACCAATGTAGGGTTCAGCACTTCAGGCTCTCTCAACCATTTTATGGACAAAAAACCACATGAATAAGTCTTACCAGCTTGAAAAGTCACATCATATTGTTTTGTTCTTGGATTATACCTACAAAAATTTACATCAGATGTAATGTCTTTTCCATCTTTTAATATTAGGTGTTTGCTTGTGTTCATATACTAACCTCCAGACAACAGTAAGGTAAATGAATTTATAACGCCTCATAACATTCCTGATTATAACTAATGTTTTATCCAACCCTTTCCACTCTATGATGATGACGCATTCGCACTTGCTGCTGAACAGGCAGCAATCGCTGCACACATTGATGCTTCCTGTGCTATAATAAGTGAAATTGTACTATTCAGCGCTGTAGATTGCATTGCATCAGTATTAATATATTCGAGCTGTGTTATAATTCCTGCGTACATCAACCTCTGCTTTGCTGTGACTGAGCTAAAGAAACCAAATCCTCTTTGTTGGGAGAGCCAGTTGTTGATTTCAACCATTTCCTGTATCATTTTATCTTTTGACCCATCTATCAAGGCCAGCACACCCAAAGTTGGCAATTCAAAGGAGGTACCATACTTATATCCTGCGTATTTCAAGCCATTAAAAAGATCCATCGTCCTTCTGCATTTTGTCTCCGGTGTTCCCTGCCCCAGTGCTAATACATGACTGAGGGACTGCACGGCATTCGAAGAGAAGAAATTGGGTTTTAATTGCTGATAACAAAACTCCATCTCATATATCAGTTCATCATCAGTCTTCTCTGATAATGCTAATAGTGCGCAATTAGCGCTGTCCTCTCCGGAGGTTAGGAAGGGATGCTTTGCTTTTATCCTATTATATATTCTACTTGTTCTAGTCGCTATTGCTTCATATTGATGTGAATCCGCCATCTGTGCAATTACCATCGCTGTAAGTGGTAAATATGTTGAAGACCAGAATTCCTTTTTCAGTAATTGGTATACCAACAGTCCATTATCAAGTGTTCGATTAGGGCTTTCGCTAATTGCAAGCATTGATGCAATTGGTGATCTTGCAGTACTTTTAAAATTGGAGAAAAATCCAACTCTTTGATTCAACAGTTCTTTACACCCCTGCAATATGGATACATTCACTTCCTTTTCTTTCGAAACATAAATCCCTGCACAAGCTAAATGAATTAGTCACTGTCCCATACAAATACCGTCTTAATTCGGTCCCGACTATCTATCAGTAATGTACAATTTTTTAACATTTGATCATTCATTGATTACTCTCTCCCTATCGTCATAACTGACACTCCTCAAGTTCTCTGCATGCATACCTTCTAAAATAAGCATTTAGATCCTAGTAAGTTAAAACTTTCACTTTTGCAAAATCATTTCAAAATCAAGATAATCTCCCGAAAAAGTATCATCTAAATTTTTTCTCGTTTGACAAAGTGTAAATCCTACACTTTCATAATTATGCTGAGCTATAAGATTACGGTTTGTTCCTACAATGATTTTTTCAAGTCCCTCATACTGTTGAATTCTATAAATAGCTTCCTGCAGTTGTTTTTTTCCATACCCATTTCCTTTATATTGTGAAGCAATACAGTTATGACCAATTTGCACATATTCAGGCATATTCCTTGGATCCCATGTAATGTGACCTATAGCTTTACCATCCAAGACAGTAACAAAACCGTATTTATCTGCAATACCTAAGTTTTGAAAGAAAAACTTATCAAACTCAATCCACTCTTCTTCAAAACGTGCTTTCCACCTGTTATCAAATGAATATGCATCTACTAATAATTTATTTAAGGTTCCTTTTTCAAAATCACTTATCTTTTCATAGGTTAAGTTCATGTATTTTCTCCTTTATACCTTAAAATTCAATCCTCTTTCTTATACTATTCTATTTGCTTCATTTACCTAAAACAACAATTCCATCTGGTCCATATCCTCCACCTTAACCTGGGCAGCCCGGACAGTGATAATAGACTCCTCTCCCTTAATGTGTTCTCCCTTCACATACTGAATATCCTTTTGGAGACCG
>CAZODB010000279.1:0-2347 GCA_964578425.1 uncultured Herbinix sp. | reverse complement strand
AAATTATAGCCAAGTAAAAGACATAAAATTATAATAAATATTGCTAATATTCCATTAGTAATAAAAAGCATTATTGTCATGCCAATAGCAATCCAAAATAGGATAAACCCGATCATTCTCTTTATATTAATCACTTCCATAACATATGAATATATTATATAATATGCAGGAAGTCATTGTCTTATTTCAATAATGTAGTCTTATGCAATATAGCATTATTCGACAAGTACCTGGTAAAACAAGAATCGTAGCTTATTGGCAGAATGGAGGTATAGTATGAAAGGACATATGAATACAGACATCGGAGAAATTTTGATTGATAATGAAGTGTTAGCACAATATGCAGGGGCTTCTGCAGTAGAGTGCTTTGGTGTTGTAGGTATGGCTTCTATTAATATGAAGGATGGTATTGTCAAACTGCTAAAGAGAGACAATTTAAGCCATGGAGTAGGTGTTACTCTTGAAGATAACAAAATCACGATTGACCTGCATATTATAGTCTCATATGGAGTTAGTATTTCAGCAGTTGCTGACAATCTAATCAGTAATGTCAAATATAATGTGGAGGAATTCTCAGGAATTGAGGTCAAGAAGATCAACATATTCGTAGAAGGAGTCAGGGTTATAGACTGATACTGAGAAGATGGCATTTAAGGAGGAAAAATCAGTGATTGTTAAAACGATAGATGCAAAAACATTTAAAAAAATGTTTCTTGCAGGAGCAGCATGTATAGAAGCGAAAAAAGAATATATTAATGAGCTTAATGTATTTCCTGTACCTGATGGAGATACCGGTACGAACATGACCTTGACTATCATGTCAGCCGTAAGGGAAGTGAACAGTCTAAGCGATCCTTCCATCGAGGAACTGTCAAAGGCGATTTCAGGCGGTTCACTACGAGGAGCTAGAGGAAATTCTGGAGTTATCCTATCGCAATTATTCAGAGGATTTACTAAGGAAATAAAGGATTACAAAGAGCTTAATGCTACTGTAATTACCAATGGTCTTATGAAGGCGGTGGAGACTGCTTATAGGGCTGTTATGAAGCCTAAAGAAGGAACAATCCTTACTGTGGCCAGAGGTGCTGCCGAAAAAGCAGCTCAGCTTGTTCTAGAGACTGATGATCTGGTTTATTTTGGTAGGGAGATAGTAACTCATATGGAAAAGGTACTGGAGATGACTCCTGAGCTACTTCCTGTATTAAAGGAAGCCGGTGTAGTTGATTCAGGAGGGCAGGGTTTATTAGAAATTGTTAAGGGAGCTTATGACGCTCTATTAGGCAAAGAGATATCCACAATAAATATAGCTAAAGAAGAAAACATATCAAGTGGAAGCAATATTGGAAGATTTGCTTTAGAAGATATTAAATTCGGTTATTGTACTGAGTTTATTATCATGGTTGAGAAGGAATATAACGCAAATACAGAAATAGATTTTAAAAACTATCTGGAATCAATCGGTGATTCTACAGTAGTCGTATCGGATGATGACATTGTTAAGGTACATGTACATACGAACGACCCAGGCTTAGCAATACAAAGGGCATTAACGTATGGATCACTGACAAATATGAAGATAGACAATATGCGTGAAGAGCATAATGAAATGCTAATAAAGGATGCGCAGAAGGCTGCTGCAGAAGCCAAGACTCCAAAGGGGAAATCTATAGAGCAAAAGCCAAGAAAGAAAGCTGGTTTTATAGCTGTATCCATGGGAGAGGGCTTGGGTGAGATTTTTACCGGACTCGGAGTGGATTATCTAATTGAGGGTGGTCAGACCATGAACCCCAGTACAGAGGATATGCTAAATGCCATTAGTGAGGTAAATGCCGACACTATCTTTATATTACCTAATAACAGTAATATAATACTTACTGCCGAACAGGCTAAGCATCTAACTGAAGATAAGAATATTGTTGTAATTCCATCAAAGAATGTACCACAGGGAATTACGGCAGTTATTAATTTTGTATATGATAAATCTCCTGAAGATAATATAGAAAGAATGACAGGGGAGATGAATAGAGTAAAATCAGGTCAGGTAACCTATGCTATTCGTGATACAAGTATTGATGGTAAAGAGATTAAGCAGGGTAATATTATGGGACTTGGAGACAAGACCATAATGTCTATCGGTGATGATGTTAGGGGCGTTACAATCTCACTTGTTCAAAGCCTTGTCGATGATGAGTCTGAACTAATCAGTCTCTATTATGGAGAGGAAGTAAAGGATGAAGAGGCAAATGATATTGCTGATGAGCTTATGGCCTTATATCCTGATCTGGATGTAGAGGTTCATTACGGTGGTCAGCCTATATATTACTATCTTTTATCAGTTGAATAGTGT
>CAZODB010000278.1:0-2363 GCA_964578425.1 uncultured Herbinix sp. | reverse complement strand
GCAGTATATTTAAACAAAACAGAAACAGGAGTAACAGATGATACTCCTTATCTTCTTCCAAAGAAAAATTGCAGTGTACATTCTGGAGTGTTCTATGAGGATGAACCACCATATGCACCACCTTATGATGATAGTTTCGATTACGAATATGATGATGGATACGAGGACGAAGAAGATAACTTCAATTCATTATGGACATTTCCATAGGATGGGGACAAGAAAAGTTATCTTGCGTAAACTTAAAAGCTTAGATGAGCGTGTAATATAGCGCACAAGACCTTTTTCATAAATAGGGCGTGCTCCTTCTAACTACCGAGGGAGCACGCCCTATCTGTAATTAAGTCAAAAAAGACATACTTACTTATGTCTTCATCTTTGGCTCGAATATCCATGATGCGATATAGGAGAATATCAGGGCTGCGGATATTCCTACTGCCGAGGCTGTAAACCCCCCTCTAAATATTCCGATAAATCCCTCCTGGTCAACTGATTTTTTTATTCCTTGAAACAGGGCATTACCAAATCCAGTCAGGGGTACACTCGCACCAGCACCGGCCCATTTAGCAAAGGGTTCATACAAGCCAACAGCCCCAAGAACTGCCCCCGTGCATACCAATATGACCATTACTCTACCAGGCATAAGCTTTGTCTTATCAAGTAAAATCTGAGTTAGGGCACATATGGCACCCCCCACCAGAAAAGCCATGATATAATCCATATTATTTCTCCTTCCTAAGTCCCTTCTATAGAAAACCTTTCTTAATAACTTACTGACTTTCTATTAACGCGCTTCCACCATAAGCGCATGAGCAATTCCAGGGACTGTGTTTCCCTCGTTGAAGCTTGTCTGAGACAATAGCGCACCGGTAGGAACAAATAGAACCCGTCTCCAAACGCCCTCCTTAAGCTGCTTGATTACATAGGCAGCAAAGGTCACAGCTGAACACCCACATCCACTTCCTCCTGCGTGGGTATCCTGGGTGTCCTTATCAAATATCTCTACACCACAGTCCATATACCGTTCTGTAATGTCATACTCCTTCTCCTTTAATAGCTCTAGCAGGATGCTTTTACCTACATATCCCAAGTCTCCTGTTATAATCATGTCATAATAATCAGGCTTTATGTCAAAGTCCTCGAAGTTCTGCTTTATGGTCTCAAAGGCGGCAGGAGCCATGGCCGCTCCCATGTTCATAGAATCCTTTAAGCCATAGTCTACTATCTTCCCACTTGTAACCCCTGATATTACAATATCCTTTTCTCCAGTTTGCTTTTTTGCGCTATGATCAGCAATAATAACAGCTCCTGAGCCTGTCACTGTCCAAGAAGCTGAATACGGTCTCTGGTTACCATAATCCAGAGGAAGTCTAAATTGCTTTTCTGCACCGGCAAAATGGCTTGAAGTTATGGATAATACCCTATTGGCATACCCGCCCTCTACAAGTATCGCTCCTATAGTCATAGCTTCCCCCATAGTTGAGCATGCCCCATATACACCGAACAGGGGAATCTGTAGCTCAGCTATACCAAAGGATGTGGCTATTAATTGCCCAAGTAGATCCCCTCCTATAAGATATCGAATATTTGTATTCTTAAGTCCCGCTTTCATAAGTACTCTCTGGGCCGTCAGCTTCATTAACTCACTCTCTGCCTCCTCCCAATTATCCTTACCCATCATGGGATCCTTAAAAACCTGATCAAAAAGTGGTCCTAAAGGTCCCTCTCCTTCTTTTTTTCCCACAAGGGATGCCTCTGCAATAATATAGGGCGGATTTTTAAAGGCTATACTCTGCTTTCCTACTGATTTATAGCCCTTTTCAGCTTTATCCTTTATATCCTTCATATTAGCGGTTTTCTCTGCCATAATTACATCTCCACTCCTCATTACTATTATGCTAGTTAGATAATTGCGAAACTCTACTTTACTTTATGATCTTGTGCTCTTTAACAAACCATCGCAGGCACGCTTTCGCAAGCTATATAAGCTCTACCTGCTTTAGAATATAATAGATTAAGCCTAAGAGCCAGGAAGAAAATATACCATATAGGATAACAGGCCCAGCTATTGTAAAGACCTTACTTCCGATACCGAATACCTGTCCCTCCTTTTTGTATTCTACAGCAGGTGCTGCTACAGAATTGGCGAATCCCGTAATAGGAACCAGTGTCCCTGCTCCTCCAAATTTGGCCAGCTTCTGATATAGACCTATTCCGGTTAACAATATGGCCAAAAACACAAGACAAACCGTTGTATAAGCCTTAGCCTGCTCCATATCACCGGATTTATCAAAAAAGAAATTAGTAAAGCCCTGGCCTATGACACATATAAGACCACCAACCACATAAGCCTTCACACAATTCTT
>CAZODB010000277.1:0-2378 GCA_964578425.1 uncultured Herbinix sp. | reverse complement strand
TTGGAGAAGTCAAACATACCCTCCCTGATTCCACATTTGGATTGTAGGATTATTTTATCGCGTATTGTACTGTTCATGTGTATAGCTTGGGCAAATATTTCCTCACATGTTCCTCCGCCATAGATATCAGCATGATCGAAAAAATTAGCACCCCCTTCTAAAGCCGTCTGAATAAAGCGCTCAGCATCCTGCTTACTTAATCCATTTATACGCATGCAACCAATCGCTATAACAGGCACCTGCAAGTCTGATTGACCCAATTTAATATGTTTCATATTATTCTTCCTCCTAGTCTTGATAATGTAATGCTTTTAGTCTATATGAAAATCAATCTAAATTCTCTGATATAATATCAGAATATGTTGCCATATTCCTTTTTAACCAAGTATTAGCATACTGACAACTTGCAGTAGCCTTTATACCTTTTCTCCTTAAATGTTCAGCAAGTAACTTTAGCATGTCTCCTGCTATCCCCTGTCCTCTTAATACTGGATTAACAAAAGTATGATTAATATCTACTTCATTATCTCCTATAGAAACAAAGGTTACTTCAGCCATTAATTCATTTTCATTGTTAATACTATATATACGTTCATCCTCATAATCCCAATTCATAGCTATTACCTCACTTTCTAAGTAATATGATTAAATCACCAATAGGTCATACCTCGACTCTATACTTTGTAGAGATATGTGTCAATAATTAATTCTGTGATTCACATCCCACTATTTCAGTTTGAACTACCTCAAATCCCTCTATTCCTATAATAACTCATAACCCTATAATCTATCGCATCCTTCATATGCTTTGAGAAAATATCCTCCTTAGTTATATCAGCTAAATCATCAGTTATAGCTAGTAACACCCCTTCTTTCTTAACAAAGAAGTCGCCGTGTGTCTTTAGCAGGTAATGAATCGGATTATCCATTGCAAGCTTAATATATCTGTCCTTGTTCCAGCTTTCAAAGGATTGAGTCTTCTTGTCCCTTAACATATCAACTTTATTGGAGCCTCTGTTGTAGAATTCGTAGAAACTCTGATATACATCCTCTTCACCAATCTCTATTTTTATCTTCCCATAATTATAAAATGCTAGTAAAACGGGCATCTTATAGGTCTTTGACATACTAGTAGTCTCTATCATATTTATAAATTCCTTGCCTCTGCCTGAACATAATAGCTTTTCTTCTATTGTCAAGCAATCCATGTCCTCAAGAAAGGCAAGATAGTGGTTAAATACATTAAGCTTTCCTTTTGCTCGTATACTGTCATAAAGGTAACTATCCATCCTATTAAAGAATTCCATCCTAGATGGTATTTTTCCCATCTCTGCTTTAACCCTGTCAAACTCATTTCTTATCTTATCCTTTAATGACAGCTCCTGTTCAGCTTGCTTTTTAAATATATCTATTATGTGAAAGTCAAAATCAACCATACATTCATCTGGGTATTCAAAATCAATAATATCATATCTATTGTTTTTCTTGTCTGTAATACTCTCATTGCTTAGAAACACAGGTATTAGATTTGCTTTTTTATAATTACCTATAAAGTCTAGGACATTAAGATATCCCTTGTTCTTACTCTTTCGAAGCCCACGGCCTAATTGCTGTAGAAACACAGTAGGTGACTGAGTAGGACGCAAGAACATGACTAAATCAATGTCTCTAATATCCAAACCCTCATTGAACATATCAACCGAAAAAATAATCTCAATATCACCTTTTATTAAGCCTTCAACAGCTTCCCTTCTATCCGCGTTATGTTTGCCCAAAGCTCCACTATAAACTGCAACTGCATTAACACCATACTTACAAAACTTACTTGACATATATTCCGCATGCTTTTTTGAGGAGCAAAAGCCCAATGCTCTCTTAGACCTATATTTACTATAGTACTTATATATCAACTCACTTCTTCTTTCTAGCATTAAAGCTTCTTCTAGATCCTTATCATTATATTTTCCATTGATAAATTGAATGTTATCATAGTTAACCGTCTCATCATATATTCCATAGTAATGAAACGGAACCAGCCACCCCTTATTAATAGCCTCCTTTAAACGTACTTCATATACAACATTATAATCACATATTTCAAATACATCTTTGGTATCCATACGCTCAGGTGTAGCTGTAAGTCCCAATAAAAATGTTGGTGAAAAGTAATTAATGATATTTCTATAATTTCCAGCTACTGCGTGATGGAATTCATCAATAATTATATATTCAAAATAATCCTTAGGAAAGAAATCAGAAGATAAAAACTCACTCTTACCCAAGCTTTGCACCAGGGCAAATACAACCGATGCTTTAGTAGTCTTCTGCTTACCTGTAAAATAGCCATAATCATCTGATTGCCTGACATTATAGAAGCT
>CAZODB010000276.1:0-2403 GCA_964578425.1 uncultured Herbinix sp. | reverse complement strand
CTATAAGCCTTATATAGTCCTGGCTATAAGCTTAGTACTGACTAAAGAATACGAATAAGTGTTTAATAATCACTGAAATTTGAAAGGAGTGTAAATAATGGGAATCAAAACGTTTAGCCCATATACACCTTCTAGAAGACATATGACCGGTTCCGATTTTACAGAGATTACAGCGACGAAGCCAGAGAAGTCTCTGGTTGCTTCTCTAAATAGAAAAGCAGGTCGTAATAATCAGGGTAAAATCACAGTTAGGCACCGTGGTGGTGGAGCTAGAAGAAAATATAGAATTATTGATTTTAAGAGAAGAAAAGACAATGTCCCTGCAAAGGTGGCAACTATTGAATATGATCCTAACAGGACAGCAAATATCGCATTGCTACATTATGTAGACGGTGAAAAGGCATATATCTTAGCACCACTAGGACTGAAGGTAGGAACTACTCTTATGAGTGGTGAAAAGGCTGAAATCAAGGTAGGTAACTGCTTACCGATAGCAAATATACCAGTAGGTACAGAGGTTCACAATATAGAGCTTTATCCCGGTAAGGGTGGCCAGATGGTTCGTTCAGCAGGAAATTCTGCACAGCTGATGGCAAAGGAAGGTAAGTATGCAACCCTTCGTCTGCCCAGTGGTGAGATGAGAATGGTACCACTTAACTGTAGAGCAACTATCGGTCAGGTTGGTAATATTGAGCATGAGCTTATCACAATAGGAAAAGCTGGACGTAAACGTCATATGGGATTCAGACCTACTGTTCGTGGTTCTGCTATGAACCCTAACGACCATCCTCACGGTGGTGGAGAGGGTAGAACAGGTATAGGACGTCCTGGTCCTTCTACACCTTGGGGTAAGCCTGCACTTGGACTTAAGACAAGGAAGCCTAATAAGAAATCCAATAGGCTGATAGTAAGAAAAAGAGATGGAAGTACTTTCAAATAATAATTTGAAATCATTGATTATCTCAATGATGAAAAATTCTAAGGAGGTTAGAATACATGGCTCGTTCACTAAAAAAGGGACCATTTGCTGATGAACATTTGCTTAAAAAGGTAGATGTGCTAAATAAGTCTGGCGACAAGACTGTTATAAAGACCTGGTCACGTCGTTCTACTATTTTCCCGCAGATGGTTGGTCATACAATCGCTGTTCATGATGGAAGAAGGCATGTTCCCGTATATATAACAGAAGATATGGTTGGCCACAAGCTAGGTGAGTTTGTTGCTACCAGAACCTATAGAGGACATGGAAAAGACGAGAGAAAATCTGCTAGGAGATAAGAATAGCAATCGATGGAAGGAGGTTCATCCATGGCAAAAGGACATAGATCCCAAATAAAGAGAGAAAGAAATCAAGTTAAGGACAACAGAGCATCTGCGAAGTTA
This sequence comes from uncultured Herbinix sp., assembly GCA_964578425.1. Lineage (GTDB taxonomy): Bacteria > Bacillota > Clostridia > Lachnospirales > Lachnospiraceae > Mobilitalea. The sequence goes on along the minus strand of CAZODB010000276.1, from coordinate 1,020 downwards.
TCCTATGCTAGAGTGTCTGTTACCAAGGCTTGTTTTGTATTAGATGCCATAAGAGGTAAGGATATTAAGACAGCACTAGGTATTTTAGCATATAATCCAAGATATGCTTCAGGCCTAATAGAGAAGCTATTAAAATCAGCAATTGCTAACGCTGAGGTTAAGGATATGGATCCAGAGAAGCTGTATGTAGAGGAATGCTATGCAAACCAGGGTCCGATTATGAAGAGAATTCAACCAAGGGCACGAGGCACCGCTTATCGTATAGAGAAGAGAATGTGCCATATAACAGTAGTGCTTAATGAGAGATAAGGAGGGCAATAATGGGACAAAAGGTTAATCCCCACGGCTTAAGAGTCGGTATAATTAATGATTGGGACTCCAGATGGTATGCGGAAAGCGATTTTGCTGATAATCTTGTAGAAGATTATAAAATCAGAACATATCTCAAAAAGAGATTATACAGCGCAGGTGTGTCCAAGATAGAGATAGAAAGAGCATCCGATCGTTTAAAGATAATTATTTTCACATCAAAACCGGGTGTTGTTATCGGTAGAGGTGGAAGTGAGATAGAGAAATTAAAAGTTGAACTTCAAAAATATACCCAGAAGAAGCTTAATCTAGAGATAAAGGAAATCAAAAGACCTGATATAGATGCTCAGCTTGTAGCAGAGAACATAGCTTCCCAGCTTCAGAACCGTATATCCTTTAGAAGAGCTATGAAGTCTACAATGGCAAGAACCATGAAAGCAGGAGCCAAGGGTATTAAGGCTGCAGTTGGCGGACGTCTAGGCGGAGCAGATATTGCTCGTACAGAGTTTTACAATGAAGGAACCATACCACTACAGACACTTCGTGCTAATATTGGATATGGTTTTGCAGAAGCTAATACCACATTTGGTAAGCTTGGTATTAAGGTTTGGATCTATCATGGTGAAGTGCTTCCTACAAAAGGAGCAAAAAAGGAAGGGAGCGATAAATAATGTTAATGCCAAAGAGAGTTAAACATCGTAAGCAGTTTCG
>CAZODB010000275.1:0-2447 GCA_964578425.1 uncultured Herbinix sp. | reverse complement strand
GTCTTTAGGATTCGTTCCTTATCCTCCAAAAGATAGCCGGGTCCTCCGATAAACCACCCTACGATTTCTGCATCAACAAAATACTTTTTAACATTTTCATATATGGCAGTCCAGTGATCATTGTCAAATACAATTCCCTTTGCTAAATCTATACCCTCCACCTCGACCGCTCCAGATATGAAAAGACACCTACCCTGCTCACGCTTTACATATTGGCCTACTAGCACTGCCACACGGCACGACCCATAATCCTCACCGGTTAGCTGCTTTGTATAGGTCATAACATAATCTTCAACATAAATCTTTTTGGAGCTACTGCTTTTTCCTATCTGCCGTATATTTTTTGGCATTTTGAACTCTATATGCACTCTATCCGTCTGATTTAATTCTACATTCTCATTGCTATAAACCGATTCTATCATAGGCCCCTCTCCTATCAGCTATAAATATATTCGATTTATTTTAGCATAAATCAAACATGCATTATGTCGTAATAAGTGTTCATGAGACAAGAAGTTATCTTCATGAATCTACCAATACTACGTAAATATGTTTCTTTTCAATGTTTTATCTTCTGGCGAAATGAATTCATATGCTTATTTAGTAGTATTTTGAGGCTTGCTACTTATATACATCCGCTTCTCAATGTCTATTTTTATAGTATTTGGTAATACTTAACCTAAGTATATATTTAGCATAATAGTGGAGGTGTTATGAGCATTTTCTTTAAAAGCAAAAACCGAATAATTTATTTCAACTCTAGCGAACAAAACTCTGCCTATGAGCTGGGATTAGCCTTATCTGTATTAATAAAAAAACAAGTGCTTTATGATAGAGATATGGTTTTTCTGTGCATTGGCTCTGATCGAGCGACCGGAGACTGCCTTGGACCAATAATCGGATACAAACTATCTAAATATATAAAACAACCTAATTTTTATATTTATGGCACCTTAGAGCATCCAGTACATGCTAAGAATCTAAAAGACACCGTCACAATGATCGAGCAAAAGCATGATAATGCCTTAATCATTGCAATCGATGCCTCATTAGGTAAGTCGGATCATATCGGTTATATAACCTTGGGGGAAGGACCCTTAAAACCAGGTGCAGGTGTTGATAAGGATTTACCCGAGGTTGGCGATCTATTCATCACAGGGATAGTTAACTTCTCCGGTATGCTAGATCATATGTTATTACAAACCACCAGATTAAATGTTGTGATGGCCATGGCTGATCAAATCTGTCTAGCTATTAACTACTGTATACACCACATGAAGCCTCAGTTAATAAAGGAGGTTCCTTCATAAGATAATCATCCCATGTTCTGTCTATGAAACTGCACTGCCTCAGATATATTGCTTGCATTTCCGGCCTCAATAATATTAATTAATGACTCTATTCTGTCTAGGGTAATAAGGTCTTTACCGATAAAGGGCTCATATTCACTGGCAATCTTTAAAGTTAAGGCCTTTACCTTATTCTCTGCCTGAACAGAATTAGCAATCACCTTATCATTTTCCTCTTTCAGACTAGCTATCTTTTCCTCATACTGTCTTCTTGTTTCTGATGTAATGACCTGAATAGTGGTGTTCTCAAATGTAAGAAGCGCATCCTTCTTCTGCTGGGCTATCTCCGCTGCCTCACTGTCAAGCTTTTCTAAATCCTCATCAAAATTCTCCAAGCCATATGAGCTTTCATCTCTATCCTTTTTAATATTCTTCTTAATAGCTTTTATAATTTTTTTATTTTTAATTATTTCATGACGCAGCTCGCGAATCTGCTTAAGTATTTCACTATGCTTGTCCTTTGTAATATTCCCAATAAGCAGATATATACCTCCAAATATTATGACGGTTGCTATATATACAAGGACAAGGTAGGAAATCTTCTCCTCCGGAAGAAGAAAAAAGTATATACCACAGGGTATAATTAAGAGGGTAAGTAATAGAGCAAATAATATAATTAAAATATCATTGATATATCTAGGATAATATAAGGCATAATAAAGCTTGGTATTACAATAAGAAGGAACATGCTTCTGCTTAAGTAGAGTTTTCGCCTCCAGCCTAAGCCTACGGTTGTCCTCCCTAAGCGAAGCTGTCTCTTCATCAATTCGCTCGGATACCTTCTTATTCTTACGCTTATCCCTTTTATCTTTAATTTTTTTAATATTAGCTTTGGTCTTATCAATCTGCTTATCAAAGGCACTTTCTATCTCAGCTCTTCTTTTCTTAATCGTAGTCTGAACCTCTTCTGCTGCCGCCTTTTCTAGTGCCTGGATGCTTTTCTCGTTCTTATCCTCTTCTAATACAAGCTTATCATAATTATCTTGGTAGCCACTTAGCTCAAGTAAATTCTCCTTGATTTCATTTAATTTATCCACACCGCCTGTTAGTAGATTCCCTTCATCCATGACATATCCCCCCTGGTATTTTATATGATAT
>CAZODB010000274.1:0-2453 GCA_964578425.1 uncultured Herbinix sp. | reverse complement strand
GGTACCTCCCATTTTGGTACCTGGTACCGAAATAGATGTGGTACCGAAATAGATGAACTCCCTCCATATTATAATTCTCTGTAGATTAAGGAATTCAATGGTCTTCCATAGTTAACCTCCTATTCTTGAACATTAATGGCTAGATCACCAATATGAACCGTCTTTACTTTAGTTAGGTCTATTGGTTCATCAAATACCCAGCGATATTTCCAGGGATCATCATTAAATCTTCCACCGCTGATCATTCTTCTTGGTGCATCTGTAATAATTCTTTCTGCCAACTCATCAAAAGTAGGTACCCCCATGATACTGCCATCTTCCATCTCAATATACAACTGAGTCCAATAGTCTGCAGGCTTTAAAAAGGTATTATCATATTCACATGTATATCTTAAGGCAAGGCTTGAAAGGGTGATGTTACTAATAAGCAAATCATGTTCATCTAAATAACTATCGTCCGTCTTCCACTCAGGCATTCTTGCAATTTTATTTACTTCTATATATATTTCATCAGATACTACATAATCAGCAACAAATTCACCAACCCATACACCTTGGCTGATTACCTCTTCTTCACCAAACAATGAACCACTGAAGATTTCCTCTTCTGATTTAATTAAATTAGCTAATGTAAGCACATATGTTTCTCCGGCTATATAGTAATCTTCACCATCAACTTCTGTCTCCATATTCATAATATAAGCAAAGGATTTTCTATTGTCTGTTAAATCATCATCAGAAATACGGACTATAAAATCCATCTCACTACGTTGAAAGTTTGTACTCGGATCATCTAATAGAAGTGCTAGGGAAGTATCACTAGATTCATCAACTCCATCAATGACTCCTGCTTGATCCTTATAACCTTCAAATGATGAACTTCTTTGAATTAATTTAGACAGTTCCATATATTTATAGGCAAAACTATAATCATCATCCTCAAAAGGACTCCCATCAGTTCGTTCCACATCTAATATAATATATATAACTGATTTATCTCCTGCAATACCTCTGATGGAAATATCAATATCTTCAAATGTATCCTTTATTACACTGAACTGAGGTTGGCCAGCATTGTCCTGTATAAGTCCAGCCTTCTCACCAAATATTCCTCCAAATATTGCTTTAACGTCAATCCCATTAGCGGCAAGAACAGTAAATGTAGGAACTGATATTAATGCAATGATCAAAACAGCATAAACCATCTTCATAACTGGATGTTTTACCGTTTTACTTAATGAGCTTGTATTTAATTCTTTTTGTGGAATCTGCAAAAGCTTTTCATTTGCTTCATCACTAATGACTAACTGATTAAATGTATCCTTATAATCCTGTCTCATATAAACCCTCCTTAGATTTTTTACGATTATAGACTTGAAATTCCCTATTTAGTATCTCTTCTAGCTGCTTACGAGCTCTTTGCAATCTTGTTTGTATTGTTGTTTCCTTTATCCTTAATATCTTTGAAATTTCTTTAATGGAATAATCCTCATAGTAATACAAATGAATGACGATGCGATATTTATAATCCAATCTATGAACTGCGTAAAATAGATCGCTTTCCTCCTTTTGCTCAAAAGGTATGTCTTCCATAATTGGAATATTTCGTTTTAACCAGGCAGACTTAAGCACATCCTTTGAGGCATTAATTGTCACACGAATCAACCAGGCTTTCTCATATTCGGCAATACTGAATTCTTTTTTATGCTTATATAATTTAACAAACACATCCTGGGTTACATCCTCAGCATCATGTGTATTCTTAAGGTAGGTCATCGCTAGCCGGAATATCATATCTTTATAAGTATTTACTTTTTTGGCAAACTCAGAATCCGTCAAGCTATTTCACCCCCCCCTTTCTTATGTCTTTTATAAAGGCCTTCACTAATAACACGAATGATAAGCTCAATATATCACATAAAATATAAAAATATTAATCAAGTATAAAAGCCGAGATAGAATCACCTCGGCTTCTTGTATCTTTATTTTATAATTTGGTACCATTTGTTTTGGTACCCGGTACCGTACCTGGTACCGTACCGGGTACCAAAATTAAGCATAGATAAAATCTCATTAATTGACTATTGCGCCTCCCCATTCAATAACTGTAAAGCCCTGCCGATTAAATGGTTCAAGCTTTTGTTCCTCAATGGAAATAGCTTCGTCAAGAGGTCTATATGCCATAAAAACCCTCAAGATACTATCAGGTTCAGGCATTATTTCCAAGACAGCATTGTCTGTGTAAGCTTTATTTTGAAAAGTAATAAGATTATATTTGTTATTTTGCATCGTGGGGAGCCAGTAAACAAGAACCTCCATACATTTCCGCAAGCAACGGAGTACAGAGGTTCTAGTAGTATATGCTTTTCAATAAATAAAGTCTTTCACAGTTAAAACTTACTCATCCCAGTTATGATACACTTCCTGTACATCATCATCCTCATCGAGTAATT
>CAZODB010000273.1:0-2460 GCA_964578425.1 uncultured Herbinix sp. | reverse complement strand
TGCACCTGAACCCTTTGGACCGCTTCCATCTCTTCTTGGCATAATTTCACCTCCTCATATCAAGTGACATATGTCACTTACTACTCATAGTATACCACGTTTATGACATATGTCAATATCTTTTTCTATTATGTCATAGGTAAGCGGTACCAACTCATACAGATAATTGATTTGCCTAAATATCTAAAACAAGCCGTCCACAGTCATTATAGACCTGGACGGCTTGAAATAATATTACTTATTGTACTTAGTTACCTAGTAAACTGCGATATAAACTTCCATGCATTCTCGCAACTATGTTGTCTGAACTCATGTCCCTGTCCACTGACACTGGCAAATGCGGTTCGACAAACACCATCTTCGCTGTCAAAGTAGTGAATGGTCAGATCACTTCCTCTGGACTCATCGTGAATCTTCTCGACACGATCACCAGAAACACCCCATATGGGATCCGCCCACTTGTCTTTATCGTCGTAGCTTAGGTCAAATCTAGTCTTGCACTTATTGACCTCTGCGGCATACTGAATCCTTTCCAAAGCGGAATCGGCCTGGAAAGGTAATTCAGGCAGATGTGAATCTTCTCCACCGGAATAGAACATCGGAACAGGAACACTCATATTCAGTCTGTCACCAAGAGGCTGACCAAATGGATTATTCTTCACTGGGAACAGTGCACTGGCAGGAGCAAGACCCGCGAAGACTGAAGGATACTCCTGATACATATCCCATGTCTTTCCACTGCCCATCGAAAATCCTGTTGCATAGATACGTTTCTCATCTATATTGTAGCGTTTCTTAAGATTTTCAATTACTTCTACAACTTCTGTGGCTGTTACATTCTGATGATTCTCAAGTGAAACATACAAGAAACCATATTTGTGTGCTACTTCATACCATCCTGACACAAATGTCAGGAACATGGAGGAATCACCGCCGCCATGAAATCCCATAAGCAGTGGAACCGGTCCATTATCAAATATATCATTATTGTAGTAGGCAAAATATCCAACTTTATGCTCTTTGGTATCCTTAAATGCACCTCTGTTATCAGGTGATGTCTTTACAAGCACGCTACCAGCTTCCTCTGTCATGTTCATAGATTCAAAATCAGGCTCAATCTCCATATTGCCACACCACATTTTAAACTTGCCAACAAAAGACTTAAAATCAGCCCTGTAGTCAGGCTCTGATTTAATTAGCAGATTCGTACAATCCTTAAAGGCTTCATTTATTTCCTTAGAATTGCCAACACTCAATATAGCTATATCCTTACGCTCCGGTGCAGGAATAACACTCAGATTCTGCATGGAACACATAGCAGGAGTAATCTCACCTGGGCCCCAGAGATACTCACCATTTATTGTTTTCAGCAGATTCTTGGCAACATAATCTGCCGACTCGCCAAAACTATAAATATCCGCTCTAAATATAGCACCTCTTACAAAATAGCCCTTGAACTCCTGTGTAAAGAAATTATGTATTTCGCAAATTCCATCCGAGTATCGAGGATCCATTTTCACTTCAGCTATAACAGACGCATATAGCTCATCTGTTGCATTCTTCCATCCACCCTCATCCGTCGGATATATAAAAAGGACACTTGAATCCACTTCGGCAGCAATATCAGCTAGTCCGCTCTTCTTAGCAAAATCAATTGCCTCATCCCTGCTCTGCCTGTTTTCTTCAAAAACCAGTAGTAACGGAGCCCGAAAGCTATAATTAAGAGTCTGTCCATCAATTTCATTTGCAGGTACATACGTCTTTAGAAAGAATTTCTCGTACTCATGCTCCCAATACTTTCCTCCGTCAGCCAATGTACTGACAGATGGTCTTTCCATCATTCCCATAAAAACCTCCTTAAATTAACTTATCTAAATTCACATCATCTATTGTAACATACTCTCCCGGATATATCCTCTATTTTTCTATGTCGTAAGCTCACCCAGCTACTATTAACCAAGGCAGTATTACTATGCTCTAAATCAAAATAAAAGAAGCCTTAAAATTCTGTATACTGTATATGTAAGCGATTATTACAGACTATTAGAGCTTCTTATTAATTCATTTTTAAATTATGCTAAACTAATAACAATTTGATTATACCCTTTGCGCCCAGGCATTATTCTATTCCTTCCAGACTGTCACACTTTTTCACAATATCAATAGAGCCATCCTCATTATATTTAAACTCAGCTACACAAACTGATCTATGGAATAAGCTTCCGCCAGGCAAGTCTGCAGTATGGTAAAACAGATAAGAACGTCCCTTAAAATCTGCAATTCCCGCATGGTTTGTAAAGCAATCTCCTGCCTCCATAAGCACACCGCCATACTTCCATGGTCCAGTTGGTGAAATTGAGGTTGAATACGCCAGATGTTCATTTTGTTGATTCAAAGCAAAAGCAGAATATACCATATAATAAAGATTGTTTCTTTTATAGAACCAAGGCCCCTCTCCAT
>CAZODB010000272.1:0-2485 GCA_964578425.1 uncultured Herbinix sp. | reverse complement strand
GAAAGACCGGATATAACCTGGCTACAAAGTATAGAAGAGCCGAGTCTTGCGATTCCGATTATCAGTCCCTTCCTTATAAAAAAAGATTATAATCCAACAGTGGAGGAAGAATTACTCTCTTCCCTTGAAAAGGTTACTCCTGAGAATCTGGTAGTGCTTGTATCAATAACAGTACCCAGTGATGTGTCAAATATATCGGCTAATCTTAAAGCTCCTTTCGTTATTAACGCTGATACAAAAAAGGGCTGCCAGGTTATGGTGGATGATGCTGAGTATGAAGTTAAATATTATTTCTATGAGCAGCTACAGGCTCTAAAGGCCGAGAAGGGGGGCAAATAATGTTAGCCCTATCAAGAAAAGTAAACGAATCAATTATGATTGGTAATGATATTGAGATAACTATTTTAGAAATAAAAGGCGATCAGATTAAAATAGGCATTAGTGCTCCTAAATCAGTACCTATTTATCGTAAGGAGCTTTATCTACAGATATTAGAATCTAATAAAGAGGCTGCTTCAGCTAATATCAGTGAAGATGCTTTAAAGAAATTATTTGAGTAAAAGGTAGATAAAATAAATTGGGTGTAGGATATAAAGCTTTTGCTATTTTGTGCCGATATACTTAAAGAACAGGTATGCCCGCAGTGTCATGGATGGCGATAGGGGCATTCACAAATATATTTAGGAAAGCACACGGAGGTGTAGATATGGCTTTAGATATAGTTAAGACATCAACATATCAAAATAATTTTAGCTCTGCGGCAAACACAAATAGTGCCGACAGGTCTAAAAGTGTTGAACTAACATCATTTGATTCATTAAGTAATCAATCGGCGACTAGCATCCAACCTATACTTGAACAAGATGGCGACAATAAGGAATCTTCCGTCAGTGAGCAACATATAAAAGCGGAGATTTCAAAGGCGAATAATAGACTTAAGCGACATAATACTAAATGTGAATTTGGTTATCACGAGAAAACAAAAAGAGTGACAATCAAGATCATGGATAAGGATACAGAAGAGGTTATAAGGGAGATACCTCCTGAAAAGACCCTGGAGATGATACAAAAGATGTGGGAACTAGCAGGCATTCTAGTTGATGAGAGAAGATAGGAGGGGTCATTATGGCTATGAGATTATCAGGATTGATTTCTGGGATGGATACAGAGACTGTTGTGCGTCAGTTAATGGAGGCACACAGGCTAAAGAATACTAAGTTAGAGAACAAAATAACTACTACTGAATGGAAGCAGGACAAGTGGGCTGCTCTTAATACAAAGCTGTATTCCTTCTATACGGGATCCTTATCCAAGATTCGTATGCAGGGTAGCTTTGCTGTGAAGAAGGCTACATCCTCTAATACTAGCAAGGTGGATATTACTGCTGGAGCAAATGCACCTGAGGGTACCCATCAGATAAAGGTTAAGCAGCTGGCTAGTTCGCAGTTTGTAACTGGGGCAAAGCTTGGTGAGGATGGAGATGGAAAAGATATCAATGGAAATACCATTACATCAAGCACTAAGCTAACAGATGTTGGAATTAGTGCGTCAAATGGCACCACCTTAGATATTGAGACAGCAAGTGGTAAAGTGAGCCTTGATGTTAGAGAGAACACAACTATTGGTGATTTTATTAATTCCCTTAAGAAGGCAGGACTAAACGCTAACTATGACACGACACAGAAACGTCTATTTATTAGCTCAAAGGCTAGTGGAGCAGAGAATACATTTGAAATTACAAGCTCTTCATCTGAACTGGTAAAGGAAAAGAATTTTGTTCGAAATTATTTGGGATACGATACTCTAAGCAGTGCTGACAAGAATAAGCTAGATGGATATCTAAATGATGCTCTTGAAGATGAAGATAGAAAAGCAATAGAAGGTAAGCTTCTGGAATTCAAATATGATGAAATAAAGACTGATTATATTAATAGCTATGTGACTAACCAAGAAAATATAGATGATGTCATAGACGACGTTGAAGCCGATCTTAGAACTGAACTAGAATTGGGACCAGATGATGATTTAGACCAAGGACTTTTAGATGCAAGAGTAAAAGATAAGCTTTCCCAAGATGCAGCACAAAAGGTACTTTCGGAATTGGAAGCATATAATGCATGGATGAGTGGAGATGCTACTGAGATAGAAGATAATGTATTTAAAATGGCAGCAGATGAGTTGAGTTTAAAGATGATTAGTTATAAAGTGGCTTCGGAAGCTACAACAGGTCAAAGTGAAAACTTAACCCTATTGGGGATTGGAGATGATGATGGGTCGGTCTTAGTTCAAGCTGCTGATGCAGAAATAATATATAACAATGCATTACTTACTGGTTCTTCTAACAATTTCACAGTCAATGGTCTTACACTTAGCCTAAAGGGTGTAACTGCTGATGATGAAGTGATAAGCACATCCGTATCCAATAATACGGAAGCTGTATATGATATGGTTAAGGATTTTGTAAATGAATATAATGAGCTTCTTA
>CAZODB010000271.1:0-2510 GCA_964578425.1 uncultured Herbinix sp. | reverse complement strand
CATTTTCTTAACATATTCTATTACAGGCTCTACACATTTATCACCATACTGACCAATTATCTCTACTATGGCACTTCCGATAATAACTCCATCAGCCACCTCCAGCATAGTCTTAGCCTGTTCAGGTGTAGATATTCCGAAGCCAACAGCACATGGGATATCTTTAACTGCCTTAACCCTCTTTATCATGCCATAGGAATCAAGCTCTAGATTACTTCTTACACCTGTTACTCCCAAGGATGATACGGAATAGATAAACCCTTCGGCTTCTGCCGCTATGCTATCAATTCTTTCATTGGAGGTGGGCGCTATCATTGAAATATAAGTAATTCCATGCTTCCTACTAAATGGTCTAATCTCATCCCTTTCTTCAAAGGGTACATCAGGTATGATGATGGCGTCTATGCCCACTTCCTTACAGTTCTTCATGAAACGTTCTGTTCCATAGGAGAACACCGGATTGACATAAGTCATGAGTGCTATAGGTACATCACATACCTTCCTTATCCTCTTTACCATGTCAAATATCTTATCGCTTGTGGTTCCTGCTTCTAGTGCACGTATATCAGCAGCCTGTATGGCTGGCCCCTCTGCTGCAGGATCTGAAAATGGTATTCCCAATTCGATTATGTCTGCTCCGGCTTTTGCCATCTCTATAACCAGCTGCTCAGTCACCTCTATGGAAGGATCTCCTGCTGTTATAAAAGGTATAAAGGCCTTACCCTTAGAAAATGCTTTTTCTATCCTATTCATAGATATCCTCCCCCTTATACCTTGCGATTGACGCAACATCCTTATCTCCTCTGCCGGATATGTTTATAACCATTATCTTATCCGTCTCCATACTCGGAGCAAGCTTCATAGCATGTGCTACAGCATGCGCACTTTCTATAGCTGGAATAATTCCTTCCGTTTTTGACAGATATTCAAATGCTTCCACTGCCTCCTTATCCGTAACTGGAACATATTCTGCTCTTTTAATATCCTTAAGGTATGAATGCTCTGGACCTATACCCGGATAATCAAGTCCAGCCGATATGGAATATACTGGCGCTATCTGTCCGTATTCATCCTGGCAGAAATATGACTTCATACCATGGAATATACCCATCTTACCGTTTGTTATGGTCGCTGCATTCATATCTGTATCCACTCCATGACCTGCTGCCTCACATCCAATCAATCTAACCTCCGGATGGCTGGTAAAATCATAGAAGATCCCTATGGCATTGCTGCCCCCACCGACACAGGCTAATATTACATCAGGAAGTCTACCTTCTTCCAATAGCATCTGTTCCTTTACTTCCTTACCTATTACACTTTGAAAATCCCTAACAATCTCAGGAAATGGATGAGGACCTACCGCCGAGCCAATTACATAATGGGTATCATCTATTCTGCTGGTCCACTCCTTGAAGGTTTCATTTACAGCATCCTTTAGGGTCTGAGTACCGGAGGTAACCTCATGCACCTTAGCTCCCAGTAGCTTCATTCTAAACACATTCAGAGCCTGGCGCTTAGTGTCCTCCTTACCCATAAACACTTCACATTCAAGACCCAGTAAAGCTGCCGCTGTTGCAGTAGCTACTCCGTGTTGGCCTGCACCTGTCTCTGCAATAACTCTGCTTTTGCCCATCTTCTTAGCCATCAGTACCTGGCCTAATACATTGTTGATCTTATGAGAGCCTGTATGATTTAAGTCTTCTCTCTTTAAGTAAATCTTAGCTCCCTTTAAATCTTTGGTCATATTCTCTGCATAATATAGTTCAGATGGTCTACCAGCATATTTCGCTAAAAGGTTATTTAGCTCATCGATAAAATCCTTATCATTCTTATAATGGTTATAAGCATTCTCAAGCTCGATAATTGAATTCATCAAAATCTCCGGTATATACTGTCCTCCAAATACTCCAAATCTTCCCTTAGTCATTACTCACACTCCTATTCCTACAATGTTTTTTATAATACAAGAAAGAGTTTCGCTTGCAAAACTCTCGCGCCGAACGCGGCCAGCTTTGCTGGCAATATACAAAGCGCGTGAGTGCGCATCCCTAGCGGAGCGTTTTTTATATAATAGGACGCACTTTCCTATAATATAAAAAAGCCCTTGCCCCTGCTATTGCAGGGACAAAAGCTAAGCTTCTGCGGTACCACCCTAATTGCCGTATAATACGACCACTCTTACTGCATACAATCATATGCATTCCTCTGATAACGGACAGGCCCCCCGTAAGCTCCTACTCAACTATGATTTCAGGCTTCCCTCACAAGTCCATTCAGAATCATCTTGCAACCGCATTTCCACCATCTAGCGACTCTCTATATACAATGAATAACTCTTACTTCTCTTGCTCATCGGTTTATAATATAAATGGATTATAACAAGGGACATTCTCCTTTGTCAAGGACTTTTTTGTCTTAATTTTACGTTTTTGATTCCCACTTATTGTTTTTACTCATATAATAAGCGATTTTTGAATACTAAGTAAAGAACATTCATTAACTCATTC
>CAZODB010000270.1:0-2515 GCA_964578425.1 uncultured Herbinix sp. | reverse complement strand
TGTTCTTAAGTAGATGCCCCTCACGTCTCATCTTCAGCCTTTCTAACAGCTTCCAAGACGATATGTTCTCAGGATTGCACATGGCCACCACTCTACGAACCATTAGTTTCTTAAATCCATAGTCAATTATAGCTCTACAGCTCTCGGTTGCATAACCTTTACCATAATATAAAGGATTAAAGACATAGCCTAATTCTCTGGTAGTGAAATTCTTAGGCTCCTGCTCTGAGAAATAAAGATTGCCTATTAGCTTACCGCTTTCTTTTAAGCATACCGCTAAAAAGGCTTCATTCCTAGAGCGTATGGCTGCCTCCTTTTTACACTCAAAGTCTGTAAGAACACCATAGGGCTCATATTTTACAACCTGCTCCTGCGATAGATACTCATATATATCTTTCCAGTCACTAGAAGAGAATCTCCGTATTATCAATCTATCAGTTTCTATCAGCATATTTAAATACCTCTCCATCGTTCCACTTTACCACCTCAAAAAAAGTATAGCATTAAGTGTAAATATTCTCTTGACTTTAATTGCTATCTTTAAGTTTCAATAACCATATATTCTTGATTAGTACTCGTATGTAACTATATGTTCTACTTTATCCTTCATGTTTCTTATTTTATCTCTAAAGAATGTTGGGAATGCTTTATAATCACCTAACTTATCGATTGGAATCCAATGCATGTACAATCATGTTCCATGATTTTTCTCCTCTTATATGTCCTGTCATGTCGTATTACTTTTTACAGTCAATCACAAATACTTTATGTCATTTTTCTTTCCTTCAATGTGTAACTACTAATGATAAAAGCTAACGAAATAATTACCATAGTAATTAAATTTCCCGTAGGGTGATGGATTATGTATCTTATTCCAAATATCGGTGAAAGGAAAATAATAATTGGTATATTTAATATTCCTAATGATATTTGCGTTATAGAACTAAAAATAGCTAGTAAAGCAATTAAAAAAGTCATACACCAAAATACAGTTGTATAAATCATCATTAATTTACTCTTATTGTTAATTATAACGAAAACACTCCAAAGAACTAATACAAAAAGTGAAATAATTAAGTTTCTCTCGTTTAAAGGAACGTCAATGAGTGTGGGTATATTCATTACAGCTCCAACTAATGTAGAGACAATCACTAATATCACTAATACTATTCTTTTCATGTTACTCCCCCTCTTACTTGTTAAGTCACTCTACATATCCCATAACTTTCTTCATAATAATCAATCTCTATAGATGTATCGCCACACATCATCACGTACCCAATAGCAGTAATAGTTGTAAAATCAATTTTTTCCTTCATAGCTATCTCATCTTTCCTAAATACACTTTATCTTATATCTAAGCATTCATAAGCCTCAACCAACCAAGGGTGCACAACCTTAAGCATTTCTTGATTATCAAATAAATACTTCAGGAAATTAAACACTCCTTCTTTTAATGATTTATGTAATCCATCCTCAATTGTCTTTAGATATGGTGGTTTTCCTGCTTGATCCCATTTAATCTTGTCTGCGATAAACAAAATCAAATCTAGCCTTGTTGGATTCTCTCTTAGCGTAGTATGGCAACTTATAGCTTCTAAAATTGCAATATCAGTGATTTTAAGGACTTTATTAGCTATCTCCTTTGATAATCTTTGATGAATAATCAAAGGAAAATCCCGTTCCTCTTGATATATGTATAACCCTAATGATTCAGCAACTTCAATGCGTTGACTGTTAGGAATTATGGCACTAATATCATGTAATATGCCTGCAATTCCTGCTGCTTCAACATTCTCACCAAACATCTCAGCAAGCTTTTTTGCTTCATCACTTACTTCTAAAGAATGCTTTAGAACAACATCTTTATTATAATCAGTTAAGATAACTATAGTGCTTTTATATACATCACCAATATGTTCATACCTATCTTTTAATTCCAAAAGTGAAGAATGCATATTTCCTCCAGCTCTCATGAAGCTCATTCAGATATATTCCTGTTACGGTAAAATGGTTCCTAATCATTTTTATTTTCTCCTTTTATCGGTGTTCCGATTTTTTTATCCAACCTCCACTGAGGTATGTTTCCATCATCGCCCCAATACTCATCGAGGCGAGATACTTTATTATCTTGAAATTTGAAGAATGACACGCAATGAAATGAATCCCCATTAATTGCATGCCATATTCTTGTAACAGCGATAACTAAATCATCTATTATCTCAATTCTTTCCACATCGCTGCACCAATCACCGGGATATTCACAATTTGCAATTATAAACTCATCGACAGAAAAGCTTTCATTAGTATTATGCCAGTTGATTATAGCATCAGGCAGAAAATATGATTTCAAATTTTGAGCATCTTGAGTGGCAATATCATTCATATATCTTCTTATTATCTGTTGTAGATTCAATTGTATATTCCTCCTTGTTAGGTTGATTACGTCAACAGAGTCTTTAGCTGTTTTACTCGTTCAAATGCTTTATGCAAAAACTCTTCTGCTGATAAATCA
>CAZODB010000269.1:0-2538 GCA_964578425.1 uncultured Herbinix sp. | reverse complement strand
CACGGAACTGAGTAAAGACAAGTACCTTTTCTTTCTTTTCATAGATAATTTCACAAATATCACGAATTTGCTCAAACTTTCCACTAGAAGCCGGTACATATTCCTCTCTTCCCAGATACTGGTCCGGATGGTTACAAATTTGCTTAAACTTCATAATACTGGATAGCACAAGTCCTTTCCGTTCTATCCCTTCAGCATTCAGTAGCTTTTCTTCTATTTGCCTTACTAGCTTATGATATAGTGCGACTTGCTTCTTAGACAAAGCGGCATATTCATTTATCTCAATCTTGTCAGGTAAGTCCGTAATGATACTTTTATCAGTCTTCAATCTTCGCAAAATAAAGGGCTGTATCATTTTACGAAGCCTTGCATAACCTGTGCCGTTCTCTGCAAGACCTTTTGTAAAATCACTAAACTCCTTCACTGATCCGAGTAAACCCTGATTCAGAAAATCAAATAGAGACCACAAATCACTTAGGCGATTCTCAATGGGTGTTCCCGTCATAGCGATTCTCATATTAGCTGAAAGCTTCTTAATCTGCTTCGTCTGCTTTGTTCCTGGGTTTTTAATTGCCTGCGCTTCGTCTAGAATTAAAATGTCCCATTGTTTCTTTTGCAACATTTCCAATCTGACAGCCATTCCATAGGTTGTCACAGACAAAAATACCGAATCATCAATACAAAGCTCCTCTGAAGCTTTTCCCGCACTATTATGTAAAATTTGATAGGTCATCTCTGGCGCGAACTTTTCTATTTCCTTCTGCCAGTTTCCAATTAAGGAAGCCGGTAAAATCAATAAAACATTGCCACTAAAGTGTGTTCTATAGTGCTCCAAAAAAGCAATCATCTGAACTGTTTTTCCTAGTCCCATATCATCAGCGAGGCAGGCTCCAAAGCCCAGTTGTGACATTTGATAAAGCCAGTGATATCCATCTTTTTGATATTCCCTGAGAGTAGCATGAAGGGAAGGTGGCTCCTCAATTTGTTCCACAGCTAATGGATTGATTAAAGTGCTCCTAATATGATTGAGCCATTGTCCATTCGTAACTATTGTCTCAATATCTCCTGTTGAAACATTTGTCAAGTAATCAGACTGTAATTCCATTCTTAAGGCTTCTTTTAAAGTGATTTCACCATGATTTGATCTGTCTTTAGCTTTATTAAACGCCTCTAACGCCTGCAATAACTTATCCTTATTGATTTCAATCCATTTTCCTTTATATTGTACCAAGCCTTCCGCCATGGACAAGAACTGTTTTAATTCTCTTTCAGATAGCTTCTCCTCTCCGATCATTAGGGTAGGAGTAAAATCCATGATCGCATCAAGTCCGACCTTAGAAGGTTCCTTGCTTCCAACAGTAACAGAAAGTCGTACAGAATTTGTTTTTTTTCTCCACCAATCAGGAACGCGGCACATAATACCTGCTTCTTCATATAATGGAATTTCACTCAAGAAAATATAAGCTTCTTGGACGGTTAATTTAAGAGGAGAGAATAATTCGCCACTTTCCATCAAGTCAGAGACAAAATTACTATGTTCTGCTACCTTTGTTACTGTTGACAATAGTGACAGAAGTTTTTTTTCATCCTGTTTATACTCCTGAAGTGCATTTTTCAAAGGGGTATGTATTGCTTTTTTACTCTTTACAGGCTTTGTGGAATAAGTAGCCATGAAAGCAAACGGATAGTCATCCTCAGGATTTTCAACCATATGGAAAAACACTCTGCCTACCACATTAATGTTTGAATTACGCTCAGTGAAATACATGGCAACCGATCCGGTATATTCTGAAATCTCTGTTCTAAAGACCTCGATCAGCCTATCCCAAATCATATGGAGCCATGATGAATCTATATATTCCATACCAATTGCGAACGGTGCCTTATTTATGAGGTCAGTACATTCCTCCTCAGATAATACGACCTCTATCATATCTCTTGATAGCTCAGCATCTGGTTGTCTGGATAGCTTTTGAAGTACCTTATCAGCAATAGAATAAAGATAATCCAATTCAAGTGAAAACCATTCCTTCTTAGTAATAAAACCAAGTCGATATAAGGCGATATATTTATTATCATCAAATTGCTTCTTCCATTCCTCCGGCTCATCATCATAAGGAACACCTTCCTTCATCTTAACTGAATTTATTTCTACCAAATCTATGATAAATCCCTTAGGCTTATAATATGCCGTCAATTTATATCTCTGCTGTCTGTTTGAATATGACATATGAATTTTCCTCCGCACCCATTATATATATTTCATACCAATAGTAAATAACTCATTTCCCTTAATTGATGTAATTTTATTACCATATGGTACTCCACCTTCTGTATAACCAGCAACAAATTCTAATCCACAAATTCCTTGCATATAATGCTCATAATGCTCTTCAGTCCAAATTTCTATATCATTCTCCTTACTAACTTTCCTCTTTCTCTTCAAAATATTATTACTCCATTCGTAACTATTTAATAATTTTCCTTCTTCATACGAAAGCTTTATGCCTTAATCACGTCCACAGCATCTCTTGTATT
>CAZODB010000268.1:0-2552 GCA_964578425.1 uncultured Herbinix sp. | reverse complement strand
AACGGTATAGTGATAAATGAGGATGAGTATGCAACCTATCCTGAATATAGAGAGCCCTCTAAAGACCTTCCAGGTCAACAGGATTGGATTAAGACCTTCAAATCCTTTGAAAACAATCTTACTGTAGATCAGATTGATGTGGAGTGGGAGTGGGCGAATTAAAGGAATGGTATGTGCTAGTATCCTACCTAAAATCCTTTGCTTTGCAAGGTAGTGTTAAGGCGTAGAAAGAAACACAAAGCCACAATCTAAAAGAAATAGGCTATGAAACAGAAAAGCAAATAAAAAATGCACCTGACTGGATTCGAACCAGCGGCCTTTCGCTCCGGAGGCGAACGCTCTATCCACTGAGCTACAGGTGCAGGGTAACATTTTATTATGACATAAATAGCATGTCATCATAATATACTGTTCATGTTGGACTAATCTGCTTATCTCGAATAGTATAAAGCAATTTCATCGCAAAGTAAAGAAGGGATTAATGCTTAAATGTTACAGAAATGTTAAATGTGTTACGTAAAAGTTAAGTTTAGACTTGACTTATGATTAACTGTTTGTTAAAATACCATTATTATAGACAGTAACATATGCATGAAAAGGAGCTAATCCTACTATGAAACTAAAATATAAAAAAATTATACTGTTAACATCTTTGAGTACTATGGGTATTGGGTTGTTGACATTATCGATAAGCCAGGGTAAGCCTAAAGCCGAGGAGCTGGTCAATGCTACCAGTAGCATTGTAGCTGAAGCACAAGTTAGCTACGAAGATGATGATGTATCAACTATGTTGTCTAGGGATATAACTCAGGAGGATACAGAAGCAGCAGAAGCAGCAGAAGTAACACCTAGTCCTACATTACCTCCTACTCCGATTCCTACACCTACACCGATTCCGGTGTATCCTTTGGAGGAGATGGAGGGTATAGATGCATTTATAGAGGTTTTCTTCATAGCTAAGGCATCTAGCGATATTGAAATGTTAAAATCTGTTTATTTCGATCCAGGCAAGGTGGAGAGTAGAGAGCAGCTACAAAAGATGGTACAATATATTGAGGATTATAGAAATATTAAGACATATTCGAAAAAAAGCTTCGAAGAGGGAGCATATATTGTATATGCTTATCATGAAATAAAGTTTTCCAGTATAAACACTCTTGCTCCGGGGCTTTCAAAGTTCTATGTAATAACAGACGATAATGGAGATTTTAAGATTGTCAGTGATATGACACCTGAGGTAGAAGAATATTTTAATGCAAGAAACGAGGATGCTGATGTATTAGAATTAATTCAGAGAACAAATACAAAGGGTGAAGAAGCTAAAGCAAAGGATGAGGATTTAATGATATTCTGGAACGGGCTAGATGAGCTTGCACGAAGCAATGGAGAATAATAGAGCCAGAATGGCATGAACATGCCGACCAAGGCGAATAGAAGAAATAAATCGTTTATAAACACTTTGACATATTATAATAACTAAGCAAGGAGGCAAACCCCTAAACATTTGGTTTGCCTCCTTGTTTATATGTATATACTGAATTATGATAATAGGTGTCGAACCTGAACAGGAGAAGCCAAATCCGCCTGTTTCTTTCTGAGACTAGACTAAAGATTTTAAATATAATATAATTACATTTATCGGACACAGCAGAAGCCAAGAGAGTAGGAGCAATATGAAGAATAATAATACTAATAATCCTAATAGATATGATAAACCTATTGCAGATAACGGTATTAGGATAAATAAATTTTTAAGTGATGCTGGATTATGCTCTAGAAGAGAAGCAGATAGGTATATTGAAGAGGGCAAGGTGCAGATTGACGGTGTAAAAGCTGTGATAGGATCTAGGGTGAGACCGGAAAATAAGGTGACCTTTAGGGGTAAGCCCGTTAAAAATAAAGAGAAAAGAGTATTGATTGCCTTTAATAAACCGGTTGGAGTTGTAAGCACCACATCTTCAAAGGAGCCTGATAATATTGTGGATTTTATCAACTATCCTACAAGGATTTTTCCTATAGGCAGACTAGATAAGGATTCAG
The DNA here is from genome assembly GCA_964578425.1 of uncultured Herbinix sp. Lineage (GTDB taxonomy): Bacteria > Bacillota > Clostridia > Lachnospirales > Lachnospiraceae > Mobilitalea. Next base: position 512 of record CAZODB010000268.1, on the reverse strand, counting down.
AGGGACTGATACTGCTTACGAATGATGGAGATATAGTCAACAATATCCTTCGAGAAAGATATGGTCATGATAAGGAATATATTGTCACTGTGAATAAGGAGATAAGCAAAGAATTTGTAAAGCAAATGTCTGAGGGAGTACCCATTCTTGATACTGTGACAAAGCCCTGTGAGATTACAGTAATTGATAAGAATACATTTAGAATTATCTTAACCCAGGGATTGAACAGGCAGATAAGGCGAATGTGCGAACATCTTGGATACAGAGTAGTAAGGCTTGTACGAGTTCGCATCATGAATATTATTCTTGGTAGATTAAAGAGCGGGACATGGAGAAATGTAACCCATAAGGAAATGGAAGAGCTAAACATACGGATAGAGAATAATGAAGATTATTAAAAGATTCTTTCCATGACCCATTATATGGTTACACGTTATAGTATAATGATATAGATAATTGCGAAACTCTACTTTACTTTATGATCTTGTGCTCTTTAACAAACCATCGCAGGC
>CAZODB010000267.1:0-2570 GCA_964578425.1 uncultured Herbinix sp. | reverse complement strand
GAGCAGGAATAGGCACTGGCCAAGAAGGTACTGGAGTAACAATTAATATTAGCGGAGGTACTATTAATGCAAAAGGCAGTACTAATTATGGGGCAGCTATTGGTGGTGGAGATGATAGCCTAAGCGGCACTATTACAATAGATGGAGGAACAATATCAGCAATTGGTGATAGCGGACCGGGAATAGGTTTCAAAGGAAATGACAGCAATATAAACGGAAGCATAATAAATATAAACGGAGGAATTATAACTGCAGAAAGCGAAAGTTCCAGTGCGGGTATAAGCTGCGGAGAAAGATATCTTGGCCCTATCGACACATTAACAATAAATGATGGAATTATAGAAGCTAAGGGTGGTGGAGCCGGGGCAGGCATCGGCGGATGTTCTTTTCAAGCAGGAGGCACCATAATATTAAATGGTGGAACTATTACAGCAACAGGTGGTGACAATGGCGCTGGTATTGGTGGAGGATATAATGGTGATGGAGGCACCATTATCATAAATGGAGGAACTATTACAGCAAGAGGTGGCGATAATGCAGCAGGTATTGGTGGAGGATATTATGGTGCGGGTAGCAATGTTACTGTCAGTGGAACACCAATAATTATTGCATCAGGAGATATTGAAGGTTATGCTGAAAATATAGGATATGGTAGCTATTCCGGAACATATTCGGGAACACTAAAGGACGATTTAGGTAATGATTTAACCTATATTAGATTTAGCACATCAGGATTATCTGATGTAAAGATAATAATAGAGGCTTATAAAGATGGTGATTTGATTATACTTGCTAATGACAGTTGGTTGACAAACGACCAGGGGGTATGTGGAATGATTCTCCCTAATAATTATTATCGTATCGATTATGTATTGAGCAAACCCGGATATAAGCCAACTAGTGATTGGATTAGTACGTATCCGATGAGAAAGAATATCAATATTAGTTCAGAACTGATAATAGACAATATTCCACCGCTAATTACAGAAGCATATATAAAAAACAAGGTGTTATATATTTCTATGGATGACTATGAAATATTCAGCACAATATATTTAGTTCCAAAAACAGATACCATATATATAAATAAAGGACAACTTGATGAATTAGATGAAATATTAAAAGTAGATATTGCTTGGTCACATGATGCAGAGATTGAATTATCAGGTATGGATGATGGCTATTATCAGGTCTATGTAGTTGATGGCGCAGAAAATGTGTCAATTCCATACGAAGTGCACTATAATAAGCCAAAATCATCAACAGATAAATATACTCCAATTACAACTATTGTATACGATACATTTGAACTTCCATTACAATTTAACTCAGCAACTAACAATGTAGAAACTGAAATAAGCAAAACTATTTTTGAAAATATATCAGAAAACATGACAGTTTCCGTTCCAAAGATAAAAGGTGCATCGTCATATACATTATCATTTACCAAGGATGGTCTATCTTCTGCTATAGGAGATATAAACATTTCAATGGATACAGAGTTGGGTACAATTGTTGTTCCGAAGAATATGATTGAAAGTATTCAAATGGATAAGGAAGACAAAGTAAAATTAACAATAAAAACTTTAAAGAATTCAACACTGCCAATAGAATTGCAAAAACAACTAAAGAATAAGCCAGTTATTCAACTTTCACTTGTAGTAGATGGAAATCAAACAGCTTGGAATAATCCAAATGCACCTGTAACAATATCCATACCATATACTCCTACGGTTGAGGAAATGAATGATTTGGAACATATTGTAGTTTGGTATATTGATGGTGATGGAAATGCAATATCAATACCTAATGGTCGTTATAATAAAGATACAGGCGAAGTCATATTTACAACAACTTATTTCAGTAAATATGCCATAGCTTATGAAATTAAAACATTTGATGATATAGAAAACGTCGCATGGGCAAAAAAATCTATAGAAGTATTAGCATCAAAGGGTGCAATAAAAGGAGTATCAGTAAAGGAATATGCTCCACAAATGAGCATTTCAAGGGGTGATTTCCTTTATTATTTAGTTAGAACTCTTGGTGTTGAGGCGCAGGTGGATGAAAATTTTGATGATATCAGCAGTGACACTTATTATTATCAAGAAATCGGTAAAGCGAAAAAACTTGGTATTACCAATGGTACGGGAAATAATCAATTCAGTCCTAATGCAAACATAACTAGACAGGATATGATGGTACTTACTGAAAAAGCATTGAGAATGGTAGGGAAGTTAACAAATGAAGCAACAAGCTATGAATTTGAAAAATACACTGATAGGTTCTTAATTGCTGACTATGCTGTAAATAGTATTTCATCATTAGTAAAAGATGAATTAATTATAGGGACTGATAATAAAATAAATCCTACAGGTTTTACTACAAGGGCAGAAGCAGCAGTATTTTTATATAGGATATTCTAAAGCTTTTAAAAAGAGCCTACAGACTGACTGTAGGCTCCAATACTGTTAATGTATTATTGTAAGTATTAAGATTTGTTATCGCGCCTATGGGTATAGCCATTTTATAAAACCCATGTCCTGAAGCTAAATTGGTCATAAGAGGTT
>CAZODB010000266.1:0-2588 GCA_964578425.1 uncultured Herbinix sp. | reverse complement strand
CGCTTTCGCTACCTTCGTCTCGTAACGGTACATAAGGTGCCAAAGCACGGCACCTTATGTACCGACGGTCTCAGAGTACCTGCTTGTGGTCCTTGTTAAACGGGCACAAGAAACAATGGTTTTCGTGAGTTTCAATTACCTATATCATTCAAAGCAATTCTCTTTTGAACAAGGAGGGGAGTTATCACAAAATGTAATGATATTATAAAAGAAAAAATCAATACTTGAAAAGTTTTTTTAATGACAGGGAAAGTATAATGTGATAATATTATGCCTGTGATGAAATATATAATCATTTTTCAGGAGGGAATTATGAATATAATCGTAAATAAAGACTATGAACAAATGAGTAAATGTGCGGCTGAGCATATAGCTACACTAATAAATAGAAAACCAAATTGCGTCATTGGATTTGCTACAGGCAGAACACCTATTGGAACCTATCGTGAGTTAATCCGAATGCACAAGGAGGGCTTGGATTTTTCCAAGATTATAGCTTTTAATCTAGATGAATATTTTGGAATTGGTATGGATTTGTCAAAGCCATATGCTATGGATCAAAGCTATCACAGATTTATGTATGAAGAGATTTTTAAATACATAAACGTAAAAAAAGAGAACATACATATACCTGATGGACTTACTAAAAGCCCGGAGAAATTCTGTAAAGAGTATGAAGATGCTATAATAGAAGCAGGTGGAATTGATCTGCAAATACTTGGAATTGGTGGAGATGGCCATTGGGCATTCAATGAGCCTGGCGCTTCCCTCGATTCAAGAACAAGAATTGAGAAGCTAAGTCAGGAGACCTTGGATGATAATTACGAAGCATTTTATAAGTCGGCAGGCTTTTCAAGAGATGAGATGCCCCTTTATGCCATTACTATGGGAATCGGAACAATCCTTGATGCTAAGAGTGTACTTATGCTGGCAAATGGTTCTAAGAAGGCCAAAATCGTTGCAGATGCATTGGAAGGTCCTGTAACCAATCAGGTAACCGCATCTGCTATTCAGATACATAAAGGAGAGGTTACTGTTGTCCTAGATGAAGAAGCAGCAGGCATGCTAGGAAGAAACCAGAGCTCTATCTCTGTATCATAATAAAAACCTGTACCGGGTACAAAATCTGTACCGGGTACCAAAGCCTGTACCGGGTACACAAGACTGTACCGGGTACACATACAAAACCTGTACCGGGTACACAAAGACTGTACTGGGTACACAAGACTGTACCGGGTACCAAAAACCTGTACCGGGTACACAGATCTGGATATGAAGGGGGAATATGATGTATCATCAGTTGAAAATAAGAGAGCTACTTAATTTACAGGAGACAATAGCTTCCGAGATTTTTGAAAGGTGTACTTATCCTTGGGAAGTATTGGCACAAATAGGTAAAGAAATTTTAAGGATTGGTCCTACACTTCCAGAAGAGGATTATGATAAGTTGGGTGAGAATATATGGATAGCAAAATCAGCAAGAGTAGCCACTTCTGCATCTATAAACGGGCCAGCTATTATAGATAAGAATGCAGAGATTAGGCACGGTGCATTTATAAGAGGAAATGCTATCGTAGGCCAGGGAGCGGTTGTAGGAAATTCTACGGAGCTTAAAAACACAATTTTATTTAATAAGGTTCAAGTTCCTCATTTTAATTATGTAGGAGATTCAATCCTTGGATATGGCTCACATATGGGAGCTGGTTGTATTACCTCAAATGTTAAATCAGACAAATCCTTAGTTAAGGTTGATTTTAAAGGCGAAAGAATAGAAACTGGATTAAAGAAATTCGGAGCCATACTGGGTGATAATGTAGAGGTTGGTTGCAATTCCGTATTAAATCCTGGGGTCCTTATCGGAAGGAATGTGAGTATATACCCTTTATCTATGGTAAGAGGGGTCATAGCAGCAGGAAATATTTATAAGAATGCGGGAGAAATAGTATCTAGACGTCCAGATTAAAGTAGGATTATAGGGTTTGTTTAATTTACTACTGGACTTATAGATTGATTTATGCGAAAATATGTTAAGTATATAACAAACATTTAAAACTTGCATTTTTACCGTATAGGATGAATTTTTCTATACGATAAAATATTGTGCCGTGGTTAATATCCACGGCGTAGTTAAGGTAAGGAAGGCATAGAAATATGCCACACTATGTAAACTGAAAGGAGTTTCAACAACATGATTTATTCACGCGAAGTAAAAATGATGTGTCCGGTTGCCCAGGGTGTTAACCATGGAGCAGCACCTATTCCTGAAGAAGCGAAATGGGTAAAGGCTAAGGAAGTAACAGATATCTCTGGCTTTACTCACGGTATAGGTTGGTGTGCGCCTCAGCAAGGCACTTGTAAGCTGACATTAAATGTAAAAGAGGGTATTATTCAGGAAGCATTGATAGAGACAATTGGATGTTCGGGGATGACTCATTCCGCAGCTATGGCATCTGAAATACTACCTGGAAAAACTATACTAGAGGCTTTAAATACTGATCTAGTATGTGATGCTATAAATACAGCTATGAGAGAGCTTTTCCTACAGATTGTTTATGGACGTACCCAGAGTGCATTTTCAGAGGGTGGTC
>CAZODB010000265.1:0-2595 GCA_964578425.1 uncultured Herbinix sp. | reverse complement strand
TAATCCATGTTTGAAATCTTGAGTCCAAGTTATTTTCATCTATTTGTCTCCGTTATGTGTATTTGTCAAATATAAGATTATTCTTACAGTTTATTGTGAAGTAGAGCAACAGTAATAATTCGATAGTATTCTCCATCAATCAAATCAAAGCCCTTGCCAGCTAGAAAAAAACTATGTTAGTTCCTATACTTAAGAGATATAGAATAAACCATAATAGTATTATTATCTGCGTACCTTTTATTTTAAGTAGCCTTTTCATAGATATACTCCTTTTGCTTAGTTAGAAAAATAATAGCAAAAAAATCATTAATAATAGAATATCATATTTTTTCTAAAAAGAAAAGTTGATATGGAACCTTTTTCCTGTTTGCCTCTTCTAATTAGTAACAATAAAAAAGGTTATAAGAGGAGGGGCTTTATGAGAAAAACATTTACAAGGTTATTGTCAATATGTATGGTGGTTGTAATGATTGTTGGGCTTGCAGGATGTGCTAAGAGTGAAAAGTCAACGCAAGATATATCCGCACCCGGCCAAATGAAATTAACTGGTAGTAGCCACAAGACAGACTATACTATGGACACAAGTAAAGCAACGGTAAATAGTGATGTAGAATCTGAAACGATGGATGATGGGTTCTTTGTTAATGAATTTAGTACTGAAGAATTTAACACCGAAGAGTACAGCGGGATAACAGAGAATAATATTAAGGCAGTTAAAAACTATCCAATGTCAACATTTTCAGTGGATGTAGATACGGCTTCCTACAGCAACGTCAGAAGAATGATTAATAATAATGGTGAGGTTGTCCCTGATGCGGTGAGAATTGAGGAAATGATTAATTATTTCAAGTATGACTATGAGAGGCCTATGGGGGATGTTCCTTTCTCAGTAAATACCGAGATTTCCGATTGTCCATGGAATAAGGATGCAAAGCTTTTACTTATTGGATTACAGGCAAAGGATATCGACCTTGCAGACCGTCCGAGCTCCAATCTGGTGTTTTTACTTGATGTATCAGGTTCGATGTATTCAGATGATAAGCTGCCGCTTATGCAGAAGGCATTTATAATGCTTACAGAAAATCTAAATGAAAATGATAGGATATCCATAGTGACATACGCAGGGATGGAGAGTGTAGTTTTAGAAGGGGTAAGAGGCGACGAGACTATGAAGATAGTCAGTGCTATTGAGGAACTATCTGCAGGGGGATCGACTGCCGGAGCAGCAGGAATTAAGAAGGCTTATGAACTGGCAGAGGAGTATTTTATAGAGGATGGGAACAATCGAATAATTCTTGCTACAGACGGAGATTTGAATGTTGGAATCACAAGTGAAGGAGAGCTTAAAAGAATAGTTGAGAAAGAAAGGGAAAAGGGAGTATTCTTATCAGTACTTGGCTTTGGCACAGGTAATATAAAAGATAATAAGATGGAGACCTTAGCAGATAATGGCAACGGCAATTATTCCTATATTGATTCTATTCTAGAGGCTAAGAAGGTTCTTGTAGAAGAGATGGGAGGAACTCTATTTACGGTAGCTAAGGATGTGAAGCTGCAGGTAGAATTTAATCCAGCATATATTAAGGGGTATCGTCTTATCGGATATGAGAACAGATTACTAAATACCGAGGATTTTAATGATGATACTAAGGATGCCGGAGAAATCGGTGCTGGTCACAGGGTAACGGCTTTATATGAAATTATTGACACTACATCCGAGCAAGAGGTAGCTGAATCTGATTTGAAATACCAGTCCGATAAGGAGCTAGTAGACAGTAAGGAATGGCTAACTGTAAATATCAGATATAAGGAACCTAAAGAAGATAAGAGTCAGCTTCTATCAGTTACTGTGGATGAGGATAATTATACATCTACAATGCCTGAGAATCTGGCATTTGCAAGCTCTGTAGCAGCATTTGGAATGCTACTTCGTGACAGCAAGTGGAAGGGCGACGCTTCCTACGATATGATATTAGATATACTGCAGGATCAGGAGCTATCCCATGATGAATACAAGGATGAATTCATCTCACTGGTAAAAAAGATAAAGCGAGTTGGATAAAGATTATTATAAGATTAAATAGCTGGTACATCACTTATTGTGGTGTACCAGCTATTTAATTATCACACTGTAGTATTCGGTTACTAGGCTCCATAGTGAAATTATTCAAGTTCAACTGATACTTGCCCATCACCATTTGAATTACTTGTATATAGTATGGGAACATCAAAATATAGATTTTTTCCCTTATATTTATCGAATTGCTTCATCATAGACCATGGTGATATAAATATAATCTTTATGTTTTTATCATAGGTATAGGTGATATTAAGTACATTATCTTTATAGGAAGCATCTAATTTAGGATTCATATGATCTGTAATATTGTAATCATTGGTTATATCTACGGGAAATCTGTAATAGATTATAATTTTATCTCCAACAGAATCACTTCTATAGATAATATTATTATCTAAATGCAGATTGTCGGTTGTTCTATCAAAATTAGAAGTAACAGTAATTCTGCTTGGGTCTGCAATGTCGGAGGCATCTAAAGTCATAGAGCGATTTATCCATGGTGATTTATCGTCAAA
>CAZODB010000264.1:0-2668 GCA_964578425.1 uncultured Herbinix sp. | reverse complement strand
TTACTTGTCTGCTTCTGCACTACCTTATGCTCCTTTATGCTATTTAGATAAAGCATTTGCTAGATTATCAAATAACTCCAAATACGTTTGTATTGATTCATTTGTATAGGTATCATTTGGTGCATAAACTATCTTTCCTTCGATAACAGCCTTTGTATTTTGAAGGGCAGGTGAATCATCTATAACATCTTGAGCAGGAACTGCATCAGTTGTAGTAGATACGGAGGCATCACGGTCAAGAGCAAAGATCCAATCAGGATTGCTCTGTGCAATTGCCTCAACAGAAACATCATCACCTTGATGGTCGGAAGTAGCCTTATCAATACTTAATGCCGGTACCCAACCAAATATTTCATACATTGGACCCCATACACGTCCTGAACCAGGAGCAGAAAAGCCAATGTTTCCACCAGATACAATAACACTCATAACTGTATCTGTTCCATTATATACAGTCTTAGCACCTTCTATAGATTTGTCAAAATCATCTATCAATTGTTTGGCCTCATCATTTTTATCAAATATTTGTCCTAAAGCCATTGTAGAATTCTTAAGTCCATTTACTAGATTTGTTCCAGGTGTGTTAGCCTCTTCAGATACATCAAAATTAAGATCTATAACAACTGCATTTGGAACTAGTTCCTTTATATCTTCGTAAAAGTTAGCAAATCTTTGACCAATAATTACAAGTTCAGGGTCTACAGCTGCAAGAATTTCCAGGTTTGGCTCACGATGATTGCCAATATCCTTCACTGACTCATCACTTACATATGGTGAATCAGCAGGCATTACCCCCTTAGGAGCAGCAGCTAATTGAATTCCCCAATCTGATAAAGTTTCAAAAGTTCTATTATCTAAAGCAACCACACTCTTTGGATTTACAGGAACAACAACTGTTCCATGTATATCGGTGATTTCAACTGTTAAAGCTTCAGTAGGCTCATTTACAGCATCATTAGTATCAGATTTAACAGGTTCATTTACTTGCTGATTGCTATCAGTTTTAACCTGTTCCTTATTTGCATTTGAACACGCTGTCACCATCAAGGCGAAAGCTGCTATAATTACTGTTGTTTTAATAAGTTTAGATTTTGTCATGGTTCTCTCCTTGTAATATGTAATTTAATTGTTATTGATAATCGCTTTCATTTTCATTAACATTATATAATATAGCAAACCAAATTGACACCGTCAACTACTTTTTTTATTTTCTCTGATATATAATCTCTTTTACTGAAAACTCCATACTTCAATCCTCCGATATCAATATCTCACTAATTCGCATCCCATGTCTTACAGTTAAAAAATGTCGATAAAAGAATAAAGCGCTATTGATAACTCCGAAAAATAATAGGTGTTCATTCTTAAGTACCTCCCGTAATCTGGGGCACTTAAAAACGAACACCTAAGTTCCTAAACTTATTATCTGTTAGAGCTCTTAAATCTTTATTTATCTCTATTGGTTATATGATTATGCCGACTTTTATGATTTTATCGTTTATTTCAACTGTTTCTATGCCATATTACTGATGGATCAATATTACTTAAATCTCGTGAACATGTTCTTGCCATTACTCCAGCTAATTCTTCAGTCATCCTTATAATGAAATTCTTAACTCCCTCAGAACCATTCTCTTTTAAGGGTTCCATAATCACTCTGCCCGCAGATACTGCATCAGCACCTAAGGCAAGAGCTTTAAATACATCCATTCCACTCATAATGCCACAGTCTACGAATATGGGGATTTGACGATTAATTATCCTGGCAATCTTGGGTAGTATCAGTAAGGGAGGCACTGCATAGTCCATGATTCCATGGTGATGTGAAACCACTATACCTTTAGCCCCGGCTTCTAAAGCTTTATAGGCATCTTGCTCGCTAAGAACACCTTTTATAACAAAGGGTAATTTTGTTGATTTTATAAATTCCTTCAGTTCCATAAGGGACTTAGGCCTCATATCTTCGCCTAAAACTACATCATATCTACCATTTCCATCGAAAGAATGATCCAAATCCATACCTATGGCCATAACACCACAGCTTTCTGCATGCTCAATTCTCTGTAAAATGTAGTCATTGTCAGCATATGGTTTAATAATATTTATCGTACGGGCGCCAGTAGATGTGATGGCGGTAATCTCATCTTCATCGCCCATGCCTGCCCAGTTAACTGCATTTGCTCCATGGGCACCCTTGGCCATCTCAACCATTCCATTTTCGTACACATTGTTTAAATGTGATAGTGCTGCCATCATAACAGGCGTATCAAATGTCTCTCCATACAGCTCTAATTTTGTTGAAGGTAAAACACCATCTATATGCCTCATTTCAACTAATAACGAATCAAAGTACTCTCTTGTTATCTGGTTCGAATCCCACGGTCTATTGTACATTTCTTTATCTCTCATTTTTTCTCTCCATTTTATTTTAGTTAGTGTCATGTATTACACTTATCTTTTTATTTAAAACCTTTATTTATCAAGGGTTACTCAAGTTACGCTATACCGTAATCATTCAAGATTCTCTCGGCCAATTCTGAATGTGTCAACTTTTGCTTTGATATAGAAAACTCATCATTATATATATAACATTCCGTTGGCAATGGTCTAAGGTTATATTCTGAGGCCATAGAACGGCAATAAGCCCCGGCATTCATAATAGCAAGAT
>CAZODB010000263.1:0-2676 GCA_964578425.1 uncultured Herbinix sp. | reverse complement strand
CTTTCACCAGTAATCAGTATTCCTTCACCATATACATCTACTAATACACCATGAATAGATATTCTCGGGGCAAGCTCCACATTCAGCCATCTTATTAGCTCGGCCATAAATGAAGATGTGGTCTTAGATGATTTTAAAATCGGAACTTCCTTTTCAGTGGCAATTTTGATTAGAGCCTCACTGACCTCAAGATCCCTGCAGAAGACTATACAAGGTACCTTATAATCCATAAGCTTACTCATAATCTCAAGACTTCTTTCCCTACTGTTACTCTTCATATAGGCATTCTCAACAAATCCTATTATCTGAACACGCTCGGAATCAAAGTGATCAAAAAATCCTGCCAGCTGCAAAGCAGGTCTATTCACATCAGGCTGCGATATCTTAATCTTCTTGATATCAATGTCTGGTGTGCAATTCTCTAAATTCATCTTCTCTATAAGCTTAACTAAATCAACTGTATACATTCTATAATCCTCACTTTCTATATAATCCTCAATTTTTAATTATGATAAAACCGCTAAAGAACATAGAATAAATATAAATTAACAAGAAAATAATCATCATCTTAGCACATATTCTAACACATCTACTACTTTAAAGTAAATCCTAATCAGTCTTTGGCTTGTGAAAGAAGTTATAAACCTCTGTCGCAGATGTTTTATTCATAGAGGGTACATTAAGTAACTCATCTATAGTTGCTTCTTTTATTAGCTCTAAGGATTGGAAATGCTTCATTAATGCCCTTCTTCTAGATGGTCCGATTCCTTTGATGTCATCTAATATGGAACGAACCTGCTTTTTCTTTCGCAAGCTCCTGTGATATTCTATGGCAAAACGATGTGTCTCATCCTGTATTCTTGTTATAAGCTTGAAGAGCTCACTACTTTTATCAATAGGCAGCTCTTTATTGCTGTAAAACATCCCTCTTGTACGATGTTTTTCATCCTTAACCATACCACATACAGCAATATCTAGCTTTAGCTCCTCCAAAACCTGTAAAGCTATATTGACCTGTCCTTTACCACCATCTATTAATATTAGATCGGGAAATCTCGTAAAACTCCCAAGAGCTTCATCAAGCATCTTCTCTCTCATTTCCTCTAGCTCACGAATTCCATGGGTGAACCTTCTTAGGAGCATCTCATGCATTGCTGCATAATCATCAGGCCCACTAATAGTTCTTATCTTAAATTTTCTATAATCAGATTTTTTAGTCTTACCATTTTCGAATACTACCATAGAGCCAACCGTCTCAAATCCGGAGGTATTTGATATATCAAAGGATTCTATCCTAGATATAAGTGGCAAATCCAGATAAGTCGCTAGCTCCGTAAGAGCCCCTGTCGTTCTAGCTTCTTCTCTCTTTAGCTTTTCAGCATCCTTATTAAGTATGAGGATAGCATTTTTCTTGGCGAGCTCTACCAGCTTTTCCTTCTTACCTATCTTCGGTACATGAACATAGACCTTTTGTCCTCTTTTACTACTTAGCCAGTTGCTAATAACTAGTTCATCCTCAGGCTCTGTCTCTAGAAATATTTCCTTGGGTATATAGGGGGTTCCTGCGTAGAACTGCTTTATAAAGCTGGTAATCACCTTACTATCCGTCTCATCTTCTACACCAGTAAGATAGAAATGATCTCTTCCGATAAGCTTTCCCCCCCTAATAAAGAAGGTCTGCACTACAGCCTCATCCTTATTTCTAGCAAAAGCTATAATATCTCTGTCTGTTTGGTCTGTATTAGTGATTTTCTGCTTATTCATAATCTGCCTTACACTTCCAAGCAGATCCCTATTCGTGGCCGCCTTCTCATACTCCATCTCCTGTGCAGCCAGGTTCATTCTTTCCTCCAGCATCTTTACAACCGGACCATAGCTACCGCTAAGAAATTCTATGGCCTGATCAATATTTTTGACATACTCCTCCTGGGATATAAAGCCCTGACAAGGAGCATCACATTGTCCCAAATAATAATATAGACAGGGTCTTTCCTTTCCTATATCCTTGGGAAGGTTTCTGTTACAGGTTCTGATTTTGTATATTTTCCTAAGAAGATCCAAAATATCCTTAACAGCTGTCGTGCTAGTATAAGGCCCAAAATATTTGGACTTATCTCTCTTCATCTCTCTAGAGAATAACACTCTAGGATAAGCCTCGTTGACAGTAACTCGGATATAAGGATATGCCTTATCATCCTTAAGCATGGTATTGTACTTTGGCCTATGCTCCTTTATAAGGTTGCATTCCAGAACCAAAGCCTCCACTTCCGAATCCGTTACAATATACTCGAAGTGGTCTATATTCTCCACCATCTGTTTTATCTTTGCGGTGTGATTACGGCTGTTTTGAAAATACTGCTTTACCCTGTTCTTAAGAACAACAGCCTTCCCCACATAGATAATGGTGTCTGTTTTATCTCTCATGATATATACTCCCGGTTTATCCGGTAGCTGCTTTAATTCCTCTTCTATATTAAACATCCTTATCATGCCTTTCATTTTTGCTAAATCACTTGATACTGTTCGTCTATATTTTATATAAGATAAATATGAAATGCAAGATAATATATTTGGCTTAAGATAAAAGCCTGCCGAGTAGAGATTGGCAGGCTTATTTGCTAGGCATTTACTATTAATAAAATAACTTTGTATACTCTGTCTGTGTATCAGCAATGT
>CAZODB010000262.1:1593-2708 GCA_964578425.1 uncultured Herbinix sp. | reverse complement strand
CTCTTTCTTAGCTTGTGAAGCAGCAAATGTATAGCGATTCCTAGCTTGGCTTTCACCGGCAAAAGCTCTCATTAAATTATCTTTAGTTTGACTGTTTTTAAAATCGTCTGACATAATAAGGACCTCCTTAGCTATTATCTTGAAAATAATCATACTGAATCAATTACGCTATTCAGAAGTATTCCCCTTATATATTGTCGTATTCATTTATCAATTAATACCAGCTATAGTTACAATTTTATCCATATCCAGAATCAATATCTGCTTATTATTTAGAGAACTTATAATGCCTTCGTTTTCAAGCTGACTAAACTTCCTGCTTATTGTTTCTCTTGCCACTCCAAGATAATTTGCAATACCTTCTCTGCTTAAGGGTAAATCAATTATGGTTCCTCTATCATTTTGGGTGCCGTATTTTTCAGCAAATTCAATTAGAATACCACCTATTCTATTATCAACATTTCTAACCCCTATACTCTGAAGTGTATTCTCTAGCCTAGTCATACGGCTACCCAATTCATCTATAATCTTTACTGCTATATCAGGAAAACGATAAAGTAGTTCCTGAAATTGTTTTCTAGATAGATTACAGGTCTTTACCGGTTGAAGTGCTTCCACAGTATATGTAGAGTTTCGGTCGGTGAATAAATTTTGTTCACCAAAAAAATCTCCTTCAGAAAATACATATAATATCTGCTCTCGTCCGTCTGCTGTATTCCTATATGCCTTTGCACTACCCTCATTTACTATAATGACAGAATCCATACTATCACCGTCAAATACAAGGGTTTCTCCCTTTTTATATTTGCGATGATTAATTAATCCCATAATTTTAGTAAGATCTTCTCTATCTAATGATGAAAAGATAGGAACCTTATGCATACACAAACTATCACTACATTTCGCGCACTTATACTGGACACCCAATTCACAATCCTCCTCGTAATTTATAATAATATACTGCTTATAACGGAGGATTTGTCCTCCCTCAATAAATTTGATTATATACATTACTTATAACGGAGGATTTGTCCTCCTTCAATACATTTAATTTGCATACTACTTATAACGGAGGATTTGTCCTCCTTCAATACATTTAATTTGCATACTACTTA
>CAZODB010000262.1:0-1493 GCA_964578425.1 uncultured Herbinix sp. | reverse complement strand
TACTTATAACGGAGGATTTGTCCTCCTTCAATACATTTAATTTGCATACTACTTATAACGGAGGATTTGTCCTCCCTTATGATATCCATAATGATAAGTACATTGTATCATATATGAGCATTTTACTCATTACTATATAATAAATCAGCTTTTAAAACAGCTCTATATACAGTAATCAAGCATAATTCAATGGAATAATGCCCAAAATCTGACAAGGTTAACACATTTTCCCATCTATCGCATATTGATTTCATTTTTAAGACACATAAGAACAGTAAATATTTTAACCCAATTAATAAAAGCGGAAAGCATCCCTCCATATTATTTATATCAATGTTACGCAGACAATGTATGTTATTTGTATCTGTATTTAGTCGTGTATCAATAATTTTCTTAATGTTTACAGTCATTCTGAATAAACCAGAAAATTATTTATAACAAAAGAGGACATACTCATATTCCAATGTAAAGAAGAATACAAATATGTCCATTATTAGTGTTGTAATTCATCAAATATTCAATAAAGCCCGACTGTTTTCTGCTGTATACTCCATCAACTTTTACTGCTTATTCCATCAACTTCGCACTATAATTATGAGCAGCTTCAAGCATCATGTCCTTAACCTTCATCAAGCGTATCTGCGTGCTACGCTCATTTTCATCAAGCTTCATAACTATATATTTTATTTTTGCTTGCATGTCCGGAATCATAACATGCTCAAGGGCATTAACTCTACGCCTGGTTTTTTCAATTTCTGCAGCCATGAGCTGACAGGATTTCTCCACCTCAGCGAGCTTTAGCATGTCAGGAAGAATATTTGCAAGGCTTTTTACTGCATCATCCAAGTCACTGGATGTAAATGCATATCCGTAAGGATATATGTCGTTCTCATCCGGTGTCTTTGTCTTATACTCAAACTCCGGAATATCAACGCTCATAACATTCTTAGTATGGGTATCAAGATAAATCTCCTGCCTCGGTGCCATTAATGAAACATTAAGAATCTCATCAACCATAACCGACCTTGCCAATAAAAAATTCTTATTGGCAGCGTGAATTCCAGCTTCAACCTTTTCACGTAAGGTCTTATTCTCCCTAACCATATCTAGAAACCTTCTCATTAGCTCGTCTCTTTTATCCTTAAGTAGCTTATGACCTCTGGTTGCAGTGGCCAGCTTCTTCTTAAGTTTGGTTAATTCCATACGGGTCGGATTTACTTGTACATTAGCCATATCAGTCTCCTTTGCCGTAGTATTCGTCCAGTAGCTCATCCTTTATTCTTTTAAGTTCTGCTCTAGGAAGAATATTAAGAAGCTTCCAGCCCAGATTTAATGTATCCTCGATATTACGGTTTGTAGTATAGCCTTGAGACACATATTCATTCTCGAAGGCATCCGCAAATTCTGCATACAGCTTATCTATATCGGTTAGGGCTGCTTCACCAAGAACAACCATTAATTCTTTTGCTTCCTTACCCCTTGCATAGGCTGCA